>CAZFME010000014.1:0-28591 GCA_964520055.1 uncultured Clostridia bacterium | reverse complement strand
TGGCCTTGCAAAAAAAGGTGTCCTTGAACTTTCGGTTGTTTATTTTTTTATCCCCGGCCATCAATACCATTATGTAACCATCTTTCACCTTAAAAACAAGGGATTTAGCTATTTCGCCCGGTGTGACGCCAAGAGACTCGGCAGCTTTGTCCACCGTACTGGTGTCCTCAAAAAACTTTATACTCACATCCATATTTTTTGTTTTAAAATAATCTCTTACGGATTCAACAGACAAATAAAGTCACCTCTTGATTTTTTTTGATTGTATTTTATACAATTATATTCATAATCTTCAAAGGTTGCAACTTTGATGAATATGAATATTAGACTTTGTTCATGGGTATATTACACATGAAAAACATCTTCTCACTAAGGAGGAATACATTATGGCAGCAAACTTTGGCGCCCATGAAGTAATGGAAATCCATGAAATCCTGTCAGACACCATTACAAGTATCAACACAGTTCAGTTATACAATGAACATTGTAAAGACTCGCAGCTTAAAAACCTGGTTAACAAGCAGCAGGATTTCATGAGCAACGAATTTAACAACATGGCAAATGCTTTAAGACAAGAAGGTATCCAGGAAGCCGTTCCTTACCGAGCAAATATGAATTTCTCTCCCACTTACGGATTAAGAAATCCATCGCCCCAAACACCAAATCCCTCTGCCGGCCAAGTCGATGATCAGGATGTGGCTTCAGCCCTCTTGGGGATTCATAAAAGCGGAGCCGGTAAGCGACTGATGGGTGCTCTGGAATGTTCTCATCCAAATTTACGACGGATGCTGATTCAAGGTGCCGTCAATTGTGCCGACCAGGCTTATGATGTCTGGCAGTATATGAACAGCCGGGGCTATTATCAGGTACCGACCATGCAGCAAAATACCACCGATACGTTGATCAATACTTATCAACCGTCTACCCCAACCTACAGTTAAGCACTATCAGCATGTTTAGGTAAGAGGAATTGAAACGACCGGATATGATAAATAGTTTAAGATATCTCTCCAAGAACACTAAAAAGGAGCTACTGTCGCTCCTTTTTAGTATCCTTCTTTAGTTATAACCGGGTGTACTCCCATATTTCTTAACTGCTCCGAGGTGATGGGATTTATTGTGCTTTTGGCTATTTTCTCCAATAATATTGAGACTTTGTCAGCAGTTAGGTTGCTGACTTGGTATCTGATACATGTATCAAAAATAATCACCCCTGTTTATAGTCCCTACTTATTATGACTTAAAAATTCCACTTTGGTTGCCAAAAGATGCCGCTGCAGGACGAACAAACAGTTCCCGGTGCAGCAGCATCTATAAAAAATGTGGATTCCAAAGAATGCAGCTTATCCATTTTTACGCATTAAGGTCCTTGTAGAGTTCAGTATAGCCAGAAGGGCAACACCTACATCGGCGAAAATCGCTTTCCACATGCTAGCTATCCCTACGGCTCCCAAAGCAAGAAAGATACCCTTGACTCCCAAGGCAAAAACTATATTTTGTATGACGATTTTCTTCGTATGTCTCGCGACCCTTATAGCTTCAGCCACTTTTGAAGGCATATCCTCCATTATAACCACATCAGCCGCTTCGATGGCAGCATCGGAGCCCAAACCGCCCATGGCAATACCTACATCGGCTCGGGTTATGACCGGTGCATCATTGATACCGTCACCTACAAATACCGTTTTATGCCTCGCTTCACCTATCCCCTGAATTTCCTCCAGTTTTTCCACTTTTTCTTCAGGCAGCAATCCGGCATGATATCCATCAAGACCCAACTCTTTCGCTATCCGACGGGCGGTTTCTTTCGTATCGCCGGTAAGCATAAATGTTTGTCTTATACCTAACTTCTTAAGCTCTTTTATGGCATCGGCCGCATCGGAGCGAATCTCGTCCGAGATGGTTATATGTCCGGCATATACACCTTCCACTGCTATGTGCACTACAGTTCCGGCTAAACCCTCCTTATTCAAGGCAATGCCTTTGTCCCTCAACAGCTTTTCATTGCCCGACAATACCTGTTTTCCTTCTACGCTTACCATAATACCATGCCCGGCTATCTCTGTATAGTCTTTGATTACAGATTCATCAACAACACCCTGATAAACTTCCAAGATTGACTTGGCTATGGGATGATTTGAGTGGACTTCGGCATAAGCTGCAAAGCGTAAAACTTCTTGTTCGGAAAAACCGTTTTCAGGTTTTACATCAGTAACTTTGAAAACCCCTTTTGTAAGGGTGCCCGTCTTGTCAAAGACGACGGCGTCAACATCGGTAATGGCCTCCAAAAAATTGGCGCCTTTTACGAGGATTCCCCGGCGAGAAGCCCCGCCAATTCCACCGAAGTATGCCAGAGGAATTGACACCACCAGAGCACATGGGCATGAGATAACTAACATGGTCAAAGCTCTATAGAGCCACTTATTAAAACTCTGTCCAGGAACTGCCAACGGGGGAACCAATGCTATGGCAAGTGCTGTCAAAACCACCGCTGGAGTATAGTATCGTGCAAATCTTGTAATGAACTGTTCAGTCCGGGCCTTGCGGGCAGATGCATTTTGAACCAAGTTCAGTATCTTTGAAACCGAAGATTCACCGAAGGTCTTTTCTACTTTTACTTTCAATAACCCTTGAGTATTTACCATACCCGCCATTACTTTTTCTCCTGGACGAACACAACGCGGAACCGACTCACCGGTAAGGGCTGATGTATCCAGATAAGAGGTGCCTTCCAACACTTCCCCGTCAAGAGGTACCTTTTCCCCCGGCCTCACGACTATGGTTTCACCAATACTTATTGTTTCAGGAGAAACCTGGCTGATTTCATTGTGGTGAGCCACTAGATTTGCATAATCAGGGCGGATGTCCATAAGGTCCACTATAGAGCGGCGGGATCTGTTCACCGCCAAAGCTTGAAAATATTCACCCACGGAATAAAACAGCATGACACCTACAGCTTCGGGCAGCTCATGGATGGCAAAGGCTCCCATGGTGGCCACGGTCATGAGGAAGTTTTCATCAAATACCTGCCCTCGGATAATATTCCGAAAGGCGGTTTGGACCACCTCTCGGCCTGCCAAAAGGTATGCCACAAAAAATAACCCATACTCCAATATTTCATAACGCCCGTGAAGTTTTGGGGAAAAAACCACCCCTAGCCCTAAAAAAATTGCGGAAAAAAAGATATTGTAAAGTTTGGTTTTTAGCATGCTCATACCGTTCCGGACGGAGCTCTCATTTTTATCCGAGACCGAGTTTCCAAGCACAAGTTTTACATGTGGCTCAACTTTTTTAATTGCCTTCACGGCATCTGCCTCAAAATCCGGCTTTATATCAATAGTTCGAGTTGAAAAATTCACCGATACATCTGATAAACCTTCAACCTTTTTTAATTCCCTTTCAATTTTGGCCGCACAATTGGGACAATCAAGACCCTCTAATTCATATATCATTATTATCTCCCTTTACATGTTTACCATCAATATAATTTATATCATTTCTATATTTGAATAACTGTTCAAATGTTATATTGTACATATTCTACCATGAACATTATAAAAATACAATATGATTTTTTAATAATAGTTAAGGTTATTTGCAAGTTTAAATGCCTGGAGATATATGGTGATACTGAATTGTTCTATTCTTTTATTTTGTGATTACCTTGTTAATTATCGTGATAAAATGTACTGTGAATCTGGGCCTTTATCTAATGTCACATGAAATTTTAAAAAATATGCTGCTATGCAAAACACGCTCAAAGGCAAAAAGACGTAAAAAGACTCATTTGAGCACATACGATGGCCCGCAAAATGAGTCTTTTAAAAATTGAATCAAATTCAAGTCGGCCCTTGCAATAAGTAAGAACTATTCAGGTGTAGAAACTCTTCTGAGGTGAAGATGACGGAAAGCGTCTCTTTTAAGCAAGGCTGTTTTCTTCAATAGCGGGCGGTCAAAGACCGCCCCCAGTGTATAATATAGCAGTCCGGCGTGCAGGACGCACGCTATTTTTTAATATTTTAAAATCTCTCCTATTTTTCTGCCGAATTCTTTACATGCCTTCTTACTTTCATTATCGGGATTCCAAAGGGCCCTTATGCCTTCATCAATTATTTCAAAGCCGGCTTTTTCCAGTTCTTCGGTAATTAACTTGACCGATTCCCCACTCCAGCCATAGGTGCCAAAGGCCGCAGCCTTTTTGTTTTTAAAACCAATTCCCCGCAGCACCCCTAAAAGACCAGCCACTGAGTGGAGTACAACCCGGTTTACGGTTGGGGAGCCTATTAGGATTGCCTTAGATTTAAATGCTTCAGTAAGGACATCATTGGTGTCAGAGCGGGCACAATTAAACAGCTTTACAGTGATGTCTTCATTAGCCTGTTTTATGCCCCGAGCTATAACTTCGGCCATTCTTCGGGTTCCGTTCCACATGGTATCATATATGATGGTTACTTGGTTTTCTTGATAATCTGCAGCCCATTCCTGATATTTTTTAACAATTTGCATGGGGTCTTTTCGCCATATGACACCGTGACTTGGGCATATGATATCCACTGGAAGGTTCAATCTTAAAACTTCCTCTATCTTTTTAGCCACCATTTTGCTGAATGGTGTTAAGATATTGGCATAGTATTTGATGGCTTCCTGATACACCTCGGCTTGATCCACTAAATCATTGAACATATTTTCCGATGCAAAGTGCTGTCCAAAGGCATCATTGCTAAATAGAATATTATCCCCTGTCAGATACGAGAACATAGTGTCCGGCCAATGTAGCATCCGGGCTTCAACAAAAATCAGTTCTTTTTTGCCCAAATTTAGCTTGTCCCCGGTTTTTACAGGCACAAAGTTCCAGTCTTGATGATAATGGCCTTTTAGTGATTTAATGCCATTTTGAGTGCAGTATATGGGGGTATTGGGGATTTCTCGCATCAAGGCCGGTAATGCACCGCTGTGATCGATTTCCCCGTGATTTGCAATGATATAGTCTATTTGGTTTAAGTCTATTTCCTTTTTCAGGTTATCTATAAACTCTTCGGCGAAGGGTTCCCATACTGTATCAATAAGGGCAATCTTTTCATCCCGAATAAGATAGGAGTTGTAACTTGAACCCCGGTGGGTTGATAAGTCCTCACCGTGAAAGGTTCGAAGCTCCCAGTCTATCTTGCCTACCCAAGTTACATTGTCATTGATTTTAAAACTCATTTTAAACCTCCTCTTGTCTTTCAATATTATTGTCCTTTAAAAGTAAACAACAAACTTTTGCACATAAAAGTTCCTGAGACCCATGCATCATGTAGCTTGCATGATAATTAAATAATGCTATTGCCATACTATTTAAGTTGCATTCAATTATATTTAACATTTTTCTGGGCTGTTGTCAATTATTGTTACCTATATAATACCACTGGGGCATTTTTCTTATCCTATGATATTTGATATAATCTTATTAGATTGAAAAAGAATTAGGGGTGGCAAAACAAATGAAAAAAACTTTGGTAGTGTTAATAGTTTTAAGCCTGTTGACATTGACAGCTGCCTGTTTGGTCAAAGATAAAACTGCAACAGTTACTTTGTATTATACCAATAAGGACAACAGCCAGATTCTAACCGAAACAAGAGAAGTCAAATTATCTCGCGAGCAAACCCTTCCTCAGTTGGCAGTGGGAGAATTGTTAAAAGGCCCTAAGACCGAGGGATTGAAATCCACTATACCGAAGGGTACCAAGCTTTTAAATGTGGAAGTTAAAGATAAGATTGCAACGGTCAATTTATCCAAAGACTTCTCTGGTTTTCCGGGGATGATGGCTGAAAGTTTGGCTGTGATTTCCATAGTAAATACGCTAACTGATCTAAAAGAGATACAAAAGACTCACATACTTGTAGACGGGAATGAACTAATTGCACCCAGTGGCAGTCCCTACGGTCCTTTAACAAGTTACGATATCGAGCAAATAAACCGCGATTTGAATAAACAAACCATTACCCTTTACTTTCCCGACGAACAGGCAATGCATGTTGTACCTGAGAAAAGGGACGTGGTTAAAGACGAACCCCTTGAAGTAATCGTGGTAAAGGAATTGATGAAAGGCCCTGAAACACCGGGGCTTACTGCAACCACCATACCACAGGAGGCTAAACTTTTATCGTTGGAGGTTAAAGATGAAATCGCCTACGTCAATTTTTCTGGAGAGCTTATCGAAAAGCACGTTGGAGGCTCAACAGGTGAAATGATGACCATAGTTCCCATAGTAAACTCCCTTGCGGAGCTTCCCGGAATAAAGAAAGTTCAATTCCTCGTAGAAGGCAAAAAGGAGAAAACTTTGGCGGGGCATGTAATGTTCAATGAACCCTTCGAGCGAAGTGAAGACTCGATAAAGAAATAAATAACTAAGTGCGACAGCGAGGACTGGACTTTTCTGTCGCACTTTGTTTTATGTGAATATATATTATCAGGGAACTTAGATACTCATCTAGATTTTCGAAGCTGATTTTATATTTTTCACAAGGCTTTGGGCAAGGCTCTAGGTTGAGAGTGCGCCCATTGTCCGTTCGCATTTATTTCAGCCATATTCCCAAAACAAAATAGTTTGCTACTAAGATAGCAATTAAACAGAGAAAAAACTTGTAATAATCCTTATATAAATCTTGTATTGAAACCTTCAAATACTCACAGGTGAAAAGTTGGCAAAGGTGCAGCGGTGAGAAGAAATAACCCACAAAACCCCAAGCAAAGGTCATATGAGAGTATAGCAGGAGGCGGTTTTCCGATATAGGTAAGCTTATTAAGATGGGAAGCACAACCCCTAGCGAGGTGGCCTGAAAACCTGTTGTCAGACCAAGGAAAAATGAAGAGCCTATAATACCTAGCAAAATCGTTTTTGGGTTACTGAAAATAAAGGTAAAAAAGGAAGTTAGTGATTCCATTTGACCCACAATTCCCTGTATAAGGTATACACCCATAAGGGAATACAGTACGTTGATATTGACGGCATGGACCGCATCGGAAATAAAGTTTTTTTCCGGATTGAGCAAATATACAATTAGCAGATTGGCGAGCATACCAATGTAAAAGGGTATGCCGAATATGAGATTTAACAGAACACTGACATATACAGGTGCGGTGTATTTTAATAGGTTTAGCAGATTTGGCAATACATCGGTTAGAGGAGGTCCCTCTTCATTTTTTACCTGACGCACATATAAAAAATAACCGGAAAGAATATAAAAAACAACAAAGATACAGTTCAGCCCAATCAGCTTGTAAACAGAAATCTGGGGAGCAATGGAAGCTACCAGTAGAAAACCGGTGGTATATGGCATGATATGCATAGCAATATGACGATAAATTAGATTGATTATTGCCCGATAGGTTTTGGACAAATCAGCTTCTTCTCCCAAACGATCTACAAAGGGTGCTGAAATAATGGCACCTCCAGGCACTGATAAAAATCCCACCAGTGCGGGAATAAACATAAGCGTCACACGATTGCTCCGCACAAGTTTTGTTAAATACTCAATAACCTTATCTATTATTTTATACCGCCTGAGCAGAGCTCCCAGAACACCGATTTCTATAATGACAATAAACTGTTGGAGCTTATTAAAGTTTACAAAGGTATCGATGATGACATTAAGCAATCCTGATATACCCAGACCGCCTAAAAGTGCCATAAAGATAGCAGAGATGCAGATGGCGATGCCGATGGGTGTTTTTTTCTTACTCAGTATTGGAATAATAAGAAAGGCAATGACTACAGCCGCGAATTCTCGCATAAATTCAACTCCTTTATTTAAAATAGATATTAGCCCCTTGGTGCAGGGAAATCTTAAAAACTAACGATACAAAAGGCCCCCGGTTCTCGAGGGCTTTAATATGAAGAGTTTTAATTTAAGAATTCATCCAGATCTTTAATACTTTCTATGTCAAATATACTATCTGTTATATTCTCCAAAGTTTGCTTATCCTGAACCATTATTTTTGAAATGTATTCTTCAGGCACTTCTCCCAGCCTTTTTGTAAGTAGCTTTAAAACATTTCTAGCCATTCCTTCCTTTATTCCCTCTTCTACGCCTCTCTTGTACGTTTCCGGGTCTATTATCTTTTTCCCCTCTTCTAAACCTCTCTTGTATGTTTCCGGGTCTATTATCTTTTTCCCTTTTTCTATTCCCTTTTCTAAGCCTTTTTCGTATACTGCCGGATCTATTATCATTTTTGCCATTTCAATCACCTCCTGTTTGATTTCTTTGATTTCATGGCTAAATAATTCTTCGGCTAAGGTGGTAAGTTCCATCAATAGTTTGTTGCATTCTTCTATTATTAGTTCCTCTTTTGCATAGGCTTCTTTTACTTCTTTGATTATGTTATCTATGACTTGTTTTATTTTGTTTCGATGTTCTTTTAGTAGTTTTGTTTTTTCCTCTTCTTTTATCTTTCGATTTTTTATGTTTTCTAGTTCTTGGCTTAGGTCTATTATTTGTAATGGTAGCATTATATATAGTTTTTGTTTTTTATAGTAGTCAGGGTCGTGTTCCCATATTTTAAAGGTGGGTACTATGTATTTTATATTCTGACCGGTATAAGGCAGTTTGATTGTGAGTTTTATTTCGTCTGGGATGGTTTGGTTCTTTTTTAGGAATATGATTATCTGTGATGGGAATTCTATGGTTATTTCTTTGTCTGTTTTGATGTTGTTATAGTCTATTTCGTCTATGGCGATTCTAAAGCCGTAGTCTATCATGCGGATTATGATGGTTCTATCGTTTATGGTTTGAAATTCTATGTGGTATTTGGTTTTATGTTGGTTTGTTTCTATGCTAAGTACGGTGTCGACTATGGCGGTGGTGTCGTCTATTCTTTTATACTCTCGGTTTAGCTGTTCTATTTTAGTATCTTCTTTAAAATCTTTTTTAAATAGAGCGTTTATAGCGTATATTGTAAGTCGGTTTGAGATGTTAAACAGGTTTTTTAGGATTTTATCGTAGTGAACGACTTTATTATTGTTGGCCCCCATTTAATCTTGCTCCTTATCTTTATATTACTATTTAAGTCGGCTTTTTTCAATATGTGTTTATAATGATGGTTACCGTTTCTATCCTCCTTTCAGGATACGAACATGTGTTTGATTTTATTATATATGAGGTTAGGAAATGTATCAATATGTTTTGTAATTGGACCAACATTGTCTCTTTTTTAAAATATATATTTTTACAAAACACAGATTTTTCCTGCCTATTGTAGATTTATAAAAAAAAGAGCCTCACTAGAACCTTTGATGACTTTGAGACTCTTTTCAAATGGATATGAGCCAATAATTTTCTTGATATAGGGCTTTGTGCTATCTGACGATCTTTCAATAGACCCATCAGGGTATTATTGCCCATGAAAAAAGCCCGGTCCTTATAATAATCCTGCTTTGCTCATCAGCTTTCTTGTATACTCATTGCCTGGATTGTCAAATATTTCCCAGGCCGGACCGGTTTCTACTATTTCACCCTGATACATTATATACAGTTTATCGGCAACTTTTCTTGCAAGGTCCAGATCATGTGTAATGTAAATCATGGCAAACCCCATAGAGTTTTGAAGGCCTTTTATGAGTCTTAGAATATTGGCCTGGGTGGAAGGGTCCAGCATGGAGCTTATCTCATCGGCAATGAGGAGTTTGGGCTCAAGCATTAGACTGCGAGCAATGGAAATTCGCTGCCGTTGTCCACCGCTTAATGTAAAACATCGTCGGTTTAAAAAAACGTCATCAATGGATAGCTCTACATCGGAGAGAGTCTTTTTAGCTCTTGCTTTTCGTTCTTCGGCATTATAGAGTTTTAATATGTCTAGGGGCTCTTTTACAGCTTGTAGCACTGTAAATTGGTCGTTTATGGATGAAAAGGGGTCCTGAAACACCATTTGGATACCTTTTGGTCTACAGGTAAATTCATGCTGTTTGACCGGTTGACCTAAGAATCTAATATTTCCACTATCCGGTTTCAAATAACCTGAAAGGATGCTTGCAAGGGTGGTTTTCCCCGATCCGGATTGCCCTATCAATGCCACAATCTCCCCAGTACGAATATTCATATGGCAGCTTTCGCATGCGCAAATCTTACGGTCTTTAAAGGAATAGGTTTTGTCTATTCCCTTGGCTTCCAGGAGGGTTACAATCCCGCCTCCATTACAGGCCACCCGACGTTCAAGAGATACATATTCCAGCTTAGGTTTTTGTTCCTTGCACATATCTATTCTTTGACAACATCTTGGATAAAAAGGGCAGCCCTTATCTGGCACCGGCTCACTGGCTCGAGAAATTCCCCAAAGGTCCTGATATGGGTTTATGGAAGGCGATGAGTTTATGAGCCCACGAGTATAGGTGTGCAGTGGGTTTTTAAGTATATCCCGGGTCAATCCTTCTTCAAGGATGCAGCCCTGGTACATCACACACATTTTACCGGTGAGGCGTGTAATAACGGAAAAATCATGGGATATGACAATCATTGCAAACCGCTTTTCACGTTGGAGCCTGGCCAGGAGCTCAACGATTTCAGCTTTGGATATGGCATCTAAAGAGCTGGTTGGCTCATCAACTATGAGTACTTTGGGATCGCAGGCCAAGGCCATGGCAATAAGCACCCTCTGTCGCATCCCTCCTGACAGTTGGTGGGGAAAGCTATCGGCCACTGAGGCATCTAGTCCAACTTGTTCAAGGAGTTCTTTAACCCGGAAGTCGACTTTATCTTTTTTTATTTTAAAATGACGGGTAATGCACTCTTTTATCTGCTCATTTACAGTCATAAGAGGGTTTAATGTGTCAAGGCCATTTTGAAACACCATGGCAATGTGTTTCCACCGATACATATCCAACTGCCCACGAGAAAGTTTTCTTAGATTTACTCCGTTATATTCGATTGTACCTTCAACATTTACAGTCAAACTCAGTATTCCCATTATGGCCAAGCCCATTGTTGTTTTGCCGCTGCCTGATTCCCCGATGATTCCCAAGGTTTCCCCTGGCCGCAGAGTAAAGGACACATCTTTCACGGCATGGATTCCTTGACCATCTTGACTATAGGTGACTGATAAATTGTCAACTTTTAGCATGGTAATACCCCTCTTCTATATAGGTTTCCGGCTATCGCTACTTTATACACCTGACCCAATTTTAGCATCCAAGATCTCCTCAAATTCCCTGCCTATTATGGCTGTCGCCAACACCAGAAATATTATGCAAAGTAAGGGATACACCACCCACCATTTCCAGTAATCAGTGAAGTATATCCCGGGGAAATTCAATGCATAGTTTAATATAAGCCCCCAGCTTTTACTTGTGGGGTCCCCTAGGCCTAAAAAGGAAAGGCTGGCCTCAGATACTATAGCCTTACTTATAAGTTTGATGAAGCTTGTTACCGAAAGCGGAAAAATCCGGGGCAAAAAATGCTTGGCGGTTATATATGAAAAACCGGCTCCATACCCTTGAGCTACCTTAATGTATACTTCCTCTTTTAATGAAATTATCTTTGAGCGCATAATCCGGGCAGGCATGGCCCAGGACAAAATGGTCAATATCAATATGATGTTTTTTATGCTTGGTCCGAAAAATGCTCCGGCTACAATCATTATAGGTAAACTAGGTATGGCCGTTAGGATATCGATGACCGCTGTGATAACAAGGTCGGGTATGCCTCCATAATATCCGGAAAGGGTGCCCAAACAAGTACCCAGAAGGCAGGCAGCCAGGGCTGTGCCAATTCCCACCACAATACTGTTTCGTGCTCCATAACATATTTGAGCCCATAAATCTATACCCAGATCATCAGTGCCCAGTATATGGGTTTTACTTGGTGGCTCAAGAGCGGCCCCGGTTGGCTGATTCCAAGGGTGTTTTGTCAACAAGGGGGCAAATATAGCAATAAAACAAGTCAAGGCTATCAAGAATATAGAAATTTTACCGGCTATGGAAAACCGTTTTAAAATATATGGCATCATTTATCACCGTCAAGTTAGTCTCGGATCCAGCTTTTTATATACAATATCAGCTGTCATATTCATGATAATTACAAAAAACGTTACAACAAGAAAAATTCCCTGAATCAAAGGATAGTCCCTAACCATTACGGCCTGTCGCATCAATAAACCAAGCCCGGGATATTTAAAGACATTTTCCACCAATATGGTCCCTCCCACTGCCTGCCCCAGGCTGTAAAAGGCTCGGGTGACAATGGGTAGGGCAGCATTGGATAATGCATGACAAAAGAGTATGCGCCCTGTGCTAAGTCCCTTGGCCTTCGCTGTAGTCATATAATCCTTGGACATTACCGTCATCATGCTGTTTCTGGCAATAAGATAAAATCCGCCCATCTGAACAACAGAAAGTGTCAGAGCCGGTAAAAAACCGTGATGTGTTATATCCAAGACCCGGTCAGCCCAAGAAGTATAGTCAGCAAAGGGTTTCATACCTCCAGAAAGTGGGAAGAACCTCTGCCGGGCCGCTAAGTAAAACAGGAAGAATATACCTATTAAAAATGCGGGAATTTCAGAAAGGGCTACCATTATTAAGTAGAGGGTTTTATCTAACATCCCCTGTCGATGCCATGCCGATAAGCACCCCAAAAGAGTGCCAATTAAGCCGCCTATTATTACCGACAGCAATACTAGAGAAATCGACCAAGGTATCCGGTTTTTAATGATTGTCCTCACATCATTGCCAAAATATATACTATATCCCAAATCCCATTTAATAATACTTTTCAGATAGCGCCCATATTGGGTTAAAACCGGCGCATCAAGACCATAGTAAGATTTAAATCGCTCAATTTCTTCCTGAGAATAAGTTACCGTTATTTCCCCCTGTTCACTTGATAAAAAGTAAAAAGGGTCCCCGGGCATGAGCCGGGGCAGGAAAAAATTCAATGTTATTATACAGAAAAATGTTAAAAGGTATTTAAGTAACTTTTGATATCTCATTTATCTCTTTCCAAGTATGATAATTTATTGTGAGTCACCGCATGATGGTCAAATACATGAACCCAGCCGTCGTATTTTTCCGGTTTAAAAGCCACGTAATCAATGGTATTGTAAAGGGGCAGCAGTGGTATCTCATCGGAAATAAGCTTTTGAAGCTCCATTATCATAGATTTTCTTTTTTGCTCATCCAGTTCCGTAAGCTGTTCTTTACAAAGTTCATTTATTTCAGGATTACTGTAACCGGGAATCACGTTAGATACCGGGCTGGCATCCCGAGCAACTGTAACCGCATAGGCTTCACGAAGGCAATCGGCATCGCGGCCCCAGCCACCGTGGCCTATCAAGGCTAATTCATAATTTTGTTCTTTTACCTGGCTGTCACGGGTCTTCATGTCGACTGTACGAACCGCAAGATTTATTCCAGCTTTGGCAAGGTTTATTTTCAAGAGTTCGGCAATCCTAGCTTCTTTTTTATTATCCGATATGAGCAAGGTTAGGTTTAGTGATTTGTTGTTTAAAAGTTCTTTGGCTTTGTCTATGTCAAATTCGTATTTGGTTACATCGGGATTATGCCATATATGGTCCATCGGCAGATATCCAGGACTTGCCGGGACCGCCGCTCCCCGGGCTACTTTTTCGATAAGTTCATCAACATCTATGGCATGAGCTATAGCTTTCCTTGTGTTTACATCCACCAGTTCCGGTTTTTTCTCCATATTAAACAAAAGTTTATAACCCCAGAATGCCGGGCTTTTAAGGATTTTAAACTCTTTATTGTTTTTATACCGATCCATTAAATCCGCCGGAACATCCAAAAGATCGATTTCCCCATTTTCAAAAGCCAGCACCGTATCACTTACGGGGATAAATTCAATGACATCTACCCGAGGCGTCGGTCCCCAGTAATCTTTGAAGGCTTGAAATCGATACTTGCCCTGCTCCTGGTTATAATCCGTAAGAATATACGGGCCGCATCCTACCAATTTATCCAAATCCATTACCTTTTTAGGGTCATCTATGTCCTTCCAGATGTGCTCCGGAATTATCCTGACGATCCCCAATCTATCCAATACCGTGGCATTGGGCTCATTCACCACTATTTTAGCTTGGTTTTCATCAATAACCTCTATTTTTTCAATAAACGGCTTTCCATCAATGAATAAGCTATCGGAAACAGGGGGATGTTTTGTGAAATATTCAAAAGAAAATTTTACATCTTCGGCTGTAAGCATCTTGCCGTCATGCCATTTGACCCCTAAATTTAAAACAAAGGTATACTCCCTGCCATCGGGAGAAATCGCCCATTCCTTGGCCAGCCAGGGAATGAGGCCTTCTTCCCCCTTCTCCAGAAGGCTGTCATAGATAAGACGCATTTTTGACATACCGGGCCCCCGGGAATAGTGGGCAAAGGGAGAAGGAAAGCCCCAGTCCCCACCTTCCAGGTGTATTACCAGGGGGGAATCTTGTTTGTTTAAGTCACCTTCAGTCTTCTCCTCAGGTTTTGTGCCACACCCGGTCATGTTGAATATCAAAGCTGTCAACACCAACAATATTAACACTTTACTTATACTTGATTTTTTCACATTAAATCCCCTCTTCAATATTTTGTTCAGAATGACACAAATCCGGAATTCTTCAGAGACTTCCTATGCAGTCTGAGCGGACAGTATTACCTACAACCTTTGTATCTGGTAAGTCTACACCTTCTGACTGGATTCTCTTTATACCTGCCAGTACAACCAAGCGACCTTCGATGTGGTTTGCTCTTCTATCTTTCCGTTCACGGACAGCTTTTTAAGATAATCGATTATATCCTGCCGGTTGAGGAAAATTCTCTCGTCCAGTCTGGTCATGAATATATCAGCCATCCGGTCTATGTTATATTCCCTGCTCCATGACCTATCATGATAGCTAATTTCAGGATAATAGCCCCAATTCCACAAGAGATTGAAACTGTAGTAGATTTGTCTGCCCCATGGGTTAGTTTTAAATCCTAGATGCTCTTTTAAGCCATCCATAACCCGATCTTCTCGGGTTACAAAACCGCTTAGAAAGCAGTGCTTATTACTTGCTTCTGCCATTTTCCTTAGGGCATTGGGGCTGTCAATACCGGGACAAAAAGATGCATACACCAAGTTAAAATTCTTTCTCCAGCACATTGCTGAAAGGTCTGTCTCGGGCCAAGAAGCTTGGACGAACCGAATATTACCAAGCCCGCCGTTTTGGGCATTTTCATTGGCAAGAGCTATCATTTTTGTAGAAATATCAATTCCAGTTACCGTTTTTACCTTTTTTGCAAAGGCCAGGATATATTTACCCGGGCCACACCCGATATCCAGAACATTGCCATCCTTTTCAAGAGCACCTTTTTTCCCCAGGTAGCTTAAAACTTTCTCGGTTTCTTTTATGGTCCTGTTTTCGGATAACCCGGAATTGAATTCCTCGGCTCTGCCATCCCAGAACTTTTGTTGATTATTTTTACTTGTTTTGTCCCTTTCCCACAGTTTTACAAAATCTATTTCCACGGCCTACCAACCTCTCGAATAATCCTCGAAACACTCCAGACACACAGGCTTATTATCCATTATGCGCATTTTATGTTCCGGAGCTCCTTCACCGCATTTTTCACATTTTATTGTATTAAATAACCGCGCCTTTTTTGGTAAATCAAAACTGGGATTCTTAAATTCAAACAGTTCTTCAACAGGGCTTGTTAAAATAGCTTGTTTCCGCTTTTCCCTTGACAATTCCTTACTGCCCTCGTTGGATTTTAATACAATTCGAAGTTTCTGACCCGTATCCCGGCGAAAGAAGGTAAAAGCATGTTTGCCCGTGCCCCGGTATATGATGTTGCCTTTACCCAGTGTACATCCGGTAATAACCTGGACAGCATCAACGCCGCAGGCATCGTTTTCTGTGACACATACGATTTCTTCATCCTTGGAAAAATTTATGCCAAGTTTTTGCTTGGCCGCTTCACATACCTTAAAGCCGATAGCAAGGCCTGGACACTCATGACCGTGGAACTCTACGCATTTTTGCCAAAGCTGTTGGTCCATAAAAATCTCTCCCTATAATTTTGATATAAAAAAATGAGCCAAAACTCCATAACCCTTGAGACTTCATGGCTCATTACAGTCTTCATGACTTAAATTATTCTTTTTTTCACCGATCACAACAAACATCTCATCATTATCTTCGGTAAGTATAGGGACAAGTTCAGCTTGTTTTATGTATTTTTCTATTGTAGCTGCCTCTGGCAATTCATCCCGACTTACCGTATCAGAGCTTCTCGCATGTAGGTTGTTGATGGCGTCTCGGCTTTGAGAGTGGGCTATGACAAGCCTCCCGCCGGGTTTTAAGAGCCCGGCTATACGGGATACGGTCACCGGTTTATCTTGAAAATGGGGAAACACCGAATAACACATTACTGAATCGAAATGGCTTTTCGGGAGTTTTACAGTGGATATATCCCCCAATATAAAACGGACATTATCAAAGGAAAACTTTTCTTTAGCAACTTCAAGCATCTTTTCCGCTAAGTCAATGGCGATAACTTCTCCTTCATCCCCTATAAGCTCATGGATAAAGGGTAGCATAACACCTGTTCCGGTGCCTACATCAAGCACGGTTTGGCCCTTTGATATACCTGCCATTTTTGTTATAACTTTAAGTTTTAAAGTGTCATGGTGGCATATCTCGTCCCATTTGTCGGCCATTTTATTGAAAAACTCCCTATGCTTCAATAGTATTCCTCCCCAACATTTTCGCCCTGTATTTTTCCAACAGCAATACTATTGCCGGGATAAATATCAGTTGAATAATTATTCCCGGTAGGCCTTTTGCCACACTTGATGTGATAAAAACAACAGGTCCCGGAAGTTTAGCAGCAAAAAGCGTCGCCAACACCCATACAGCAACACCTGCAACAATTCGTCCGGATATCATACTTCCTATTAAAGAGATGTAAGCATTTCTATGTATTTTTCTGTAAAAAAAGCTTATCATATAACCATAGGCAGCTAATTCAAAGACCATGTACGGCATTATCGGAAAAGCCGGCGGCATACCAGTAAACATAGAGCTTAAAAATGGTGTTATGGCTCCAACTGCCGCAGCCATAGGAGCATCCAGCACGAAGCCCGATAGCAGAACCGGTATGTGCATTGGCAAAAAGGTTGATCCAAGACCTATTGCATGGAACATCATAGGCAGTACAATACCAAAAGCAATAAATAAACCTGCTATTGCCATCTGAGTGAGATTGTTTTTTTTCATCAAGAACACTCTCCTCTGCTTAATTTGCATGAAAGAAAAAATAAAAACCATGAACCAAGCCGTTTCATACAGCTTAACCTTCATGGTTTTTCTTCAGTCATTTAATTATATTTCACTTAAAGTTAATATATGACCTTCATGGTCTTTTGATAAAATATTAACACGCTTTTTATTTTCTGTCAATGCTTTTTTGTGAATAATTTGGAAACGTCCCCCAAATCTTGTATTTTAAATTGAGCGGTCCTTCCGCAGTGAATAGTCTTGGGGTTTACCAAAGATTGAAACTCCCCTCCAAAAACCTGGAGTAAAACACAGCATTACTGTAAATAACTCAAGCCTCCCCATTAACATCAGAAAGCTGAGGACCAGTTTACCGATTTGGGGTATTTCACTGAAGGTATATTCAGGCCCTACGCTGCCAAGACCGGGGCCTATGTTACCTAAGGTGGCTGCAACAGATGAGACTGATGTTATCATATCCTGACCTAACATTGCTATGAATAGAGCGCCAAATACGAATAAAGCTATATATATAAAGCTAAATGCCAGAATATTTCTCAACACATCATCAGGAACAGGTTTTCCTCCTACTTTTACTGGAACAACAGCTTTTGGGTGAAGTGTATGAACCAACTCTCGACCGCAGTATTTGGATAAAATCAGTACCCGGATTTGCTTCATGGCCCCTCCGGTAGAACCTGCACATCCACCGAAAAACATGAGCAGCAGAAGCAGCATTTTGGAAAAGGCCGGCCATAGGTCAAAATTGGCCGTGGCATATCCGGTAGTAGTCATGATAGATACCACTTGAAAGGCACTGGTCCTGAAAAGGTCAACCTTTGAAGGAATAAAGCCTCTTATATTCCATGCAATCAAAAGAGTGGTAACAATTATTACCCCAAGGTAAAACCTTAGTTCTTCATCATAATATACCCGACCCCACTGTTTTCTCAAAAGGTAATAATAAAGGCTAAAATTAACCCCGGATAATGCCATAAATATTAATATAATAATTTCCGCAGCAGGATTTTTAAAGGCTCCCACACTTAAAGCTCTTGTGGAAAAACCTCCTGTAGCCACGGTACCAAAGGTATGAGTGAGGGAATCGAATAAGTCAAAACCTGTAAGTAGCAACAATACAGTCTGCAGTACCGTTAAACCCAAGTATATGTACCACAGGGTTTTTGCGGTATGTGCTATTCTGGAAGACAGCTTGGAAACCGAGGGACCGGGAACTTCAGCACGGAACATATGAAATCCTCCGGCACCCACTCCGGGCAGGATAGCCAGAAAGAGTACTATAATACCCATACCTCCCAGCCAGTGAGTAAAACTTCTCCAAAAGAGTATGCCGTGAGGAAGTGCCTCCACATTGTTTATTATAGTAGCCCCGGTGGTGGTAAATCCCGACACGGCCTCAAAAAAGCCGTCAATAAAAGTATCCACTGCCCCATAAAATACAAAGGGCAACGCACCGAAAACGCCGGCCAGTATCCAGCCCAGTGTCACAATCAAGAAACCTTCCCGAAGTCCCAAATCTTTTCTTAAAAAAGCTTTAGCTCGTAGCAATAACCCGATCCCCATGGCAACAATGATGGAATATAAAAAGGCGTTGATATCACTGTCTTCGTAATAAATTGACCATCCCAAGGACGGGACCATAGCAATCCCCAGAACTATCAGTAGAGTACCAAGAATGTAGCGTACAGTATTTAAGTTCAATTGGATATCATCCCTCCATAAGTCCCTTCATACTTCATGGCGGATTCATAACCGCAAAAGAGTCGTTCCACTTGCTTGATATTTTGAGGTTGGGTGAATATTATTAGGTGGTCTTCAGGTAAAATGACATCATTTCCTCTGGGGATGATAGCTTTTCCTTTTCTGAGTATACCGCCGACAATAATACCTTGAGCTGATAGGCGCAATGCTTTTAGTTGCTGATGAATCAATGGAGAATCCTGAGAAACGATAAGTTCGATTATTTCAGCCCTACCGTCCTTTAAAAACGTCTCCGATATGATGCTGGACCTTCTAAAAAGCTTAGACAACCTTCCGGCTACCAGCAGCCGAGGACTAATGTATGAGTCAATTCCCAGTGTCTGCATTAAAACTTCGTAGTCCGGTTTATTAACTTCAACGATGGTTTTAGATGCACCCAATTTTTTGCCGAGTATTGATGTGAGGATATTTAATTCGTCGGACCCGGTCACCGACACTAACATATCAACATTTTCGATATTTTCATCTCTTAAAAAGTTTATATCAGCAACATCTCCGTTTAATACCAAGGTTTTATTAAGGTGTTCACTTAAAATACGGCACTTTTCCGGAGATTTTTCCACTAATTTTATAGTTATAGCGTTTTTCTTGTAACCTTCTAAAATCTTAGCCAGCTTAAAACCGATTTTACCTCCGCCCAGAATCATCACACTTTTAACCCGCTTTTTTTCACTTCTGACCATACTGCTAAATTCAGTTAGCGTGCCGGTCCTTTTAATAACATATATTATGTCATTTGGCATAAACTTATCCTCGCCACGGGGGATAATAATTTCCCCATTTTCACGGGAAATTCCAACGACAAAATAATCGGCAGATATGGGTAAAACCGTCAAAGGCTGATTTATCAGCTCCGAGTCCTTATCAGCCCGAAGTGCAATCAGTTCAATTTTCCCTCCGGCAAAATATTCGATTTCACTTACATCGGGATTTTTTATCAGTTTGGCTATCTCCAGAGCCGCCAACCCTTCCGGATCAATCATGATGTCTATACCCAGCTGCTCACTTGTAAGCATCATGTTTGAACTGCTGTATTCCGGATTTCTCACCCGTGCTACGGTTTTTATGTTGGCCAGCTTTTTTGCAATCATGCAAAACATGATATTCAATTCATCACTGTCGGTCACGGCAATGAAAACATCTGCTTCCTCAATGCCGCCGTCAACCAAAGCTGAAATACGCTGACCGGTCTCCTGCACCATCATGGCATCCAATTTATTTGAAAGACTTGATATCTTTTCACTGTCTTTTTCCAAAACAACTACATCATGATTATCAGCAATTAACCTTTCCGCAAGTTCAGTTCCTATATCGCCGGCTCCGGCGATTATTACCTTCAATTTTAGCACCACCTACATAAAATCATTAAGACAATTATATATGATGAACAAAAAATAATCCATATAGAGCAAACAAAATCGATCCAATCTTTAGGGGTTCCGAATGCAGCCAGACATCTGACTTTCAACACCGGAGCTTCCGGTTGCAAGTTCTCTATGCTTTCGGTTTTGTTTTCCCAACCTCCAAAAATTGGTATGCCGGTGGTTACAACCTTCCAGTCCTGTGGAACCCGAATATCGATACCGCCAAAAACCACTGATAAATCCAGAAGAGCTCCCTCGGTGGATATAGTCGCTTTCCTCAGATCCACTTCCGCTCCACCAAAAATAGCGGTAATACTGCCTCCTTTAAAATCCTTAGATTCATTTTTATTTACAATACCTGAGAATATTACAAAACAATTTACCGTATCCTCTGTATCAGTCCTGCCGCTATAGGTCTTAGGAATCAGGATTTTGACACCTATAAGAATAAGGATTACAGGCCAGAAAAACTTAATCAAGTCCGCATCGATCAAATCTAATTTTCGTAATTGAATCAATGTACCAATGGTTATCATAATAATTCCGCTGAGTTTTGACACCGAATTTGTCATTATCTGGACCAAACCGATGATAATAACAAAAATAGGCCACCAACCATCTAATATGCTTGAAAAATCGACCAAGTTCAATTGTTGAAGGGTAAAACCCACGCCCAGTATGATCAAAATTGTTCCAAAAACTTTTCGACCACTCATTAAAATCCCCCTTCATTTTTTACACTTATACACTATCTTTTTCCCATAATGATATAAAAACACCTCATTTTAAGAGGTGTGTAAGATTTAGTGAATAATTAGGAACCGTCCCCAATTATTCGTAATTATTCACGTAGCATTTAACGCAATTCTTTTTTAATTACATCAGCAATAGTTGCTGCAACCCTTTCAATAACATCTTGTTCTTCTCCCTCTACCATGACTCGAATTAAGGGCTCCGTACCTGACGGGCGGACCAAAATTCGTCCGGTTTCCTCCAGAAGAGCCTGATTTTCGGATATAGTCTGTTGTATACGCTCATTACTGGCGTATTTGGATTTGTCAGCCACGTGAACGTTTACAAGCACCTGAGGATATACCTTCATTATTCGGCTTAACTTCGATAGGGGTTTTTGCTCATCCACCATTACCTTGATGAGGTTCACTCCTGTTAAAATGCCGTCACCGGTTGTATTGTGATCCAAGAATATGATGTGCCCCGATTGTTCTCCGCCGAAATTATGGCCGCTGAGGAGCATTTCCTCAAGCACATAACGATCACCGACTTTTGCTCGCACCATTTTGATACTGGCTTTTTTTAATGCCGCTTCCAAGCCCAAATTACTCATTACGGTGGAAACTACGGTGTTGTTTTTTAAGAGTCCCCGTTTTTTCATATATGACCCACAGATGGCCATCACATGATCACCATCGACTATTTCACCTTTTTCATCAACAGCTATGAGGCGGTCTGCGTCGCCGTCAAAGGACAGGCCCACATCAGCCCCAACCTCTTTTACATATCGGCAAAGAGCCTCGGGATGTGTAGAACCGCAATTCACGTTGATGTTACTGCCATCAGGATGATTGTTTATCACATGAAGCTTTGCCCCCAATTCTTCAAGAATCATGGGTGCCACCCGGTATGACGCTCCGTTAGCACAATCAAGGGCTACGGTCAATCCTTGAAAATCCTTGTTTACTGCAGATTTTATGAAGTCCACATAAGGCCTGACTCCATCTTTTAGGCAAATTTTCCCCACATCCGAGCCTATGGGGTCTTTTATAATTTGCTCAGGGTCATCCAGTAAAGCTTCAATTTCGTCCTCCATGGCATCGGGTAATTTGTATCCATCTTTACTAAAAAACTTTATCCCGTTATATTCCACGGGATTGTGTGACGCCGATATGACTACACCTGCATCAGCTCTAAAGTGACGTGTAAGATATGCTACCGCAGGTGTGGGCATAACTCCTACTTTAAAAGCATCTGCACCTACAGAACATATCCCTGCTATCAAAGCAGATTCCAACATATCCCCTGAAATACGGGTATCTTTACCAACCACAATGGCGGGCCTCTCATGGAGCTTGGATAATACCTGAGCACCGGCCCGGCCTAATTTGAAAGCCAGAAGGGGTGAAAGGTCTTTATTGGCTACACCTCTAACTCCATCTGTTCCGAAGAGTCTGGGTTTCATTCGTTTTCTCCTCTCTTACTGTGAAAGATTGCGAAGGGTAACTCGGATATCCCCCGGTTCAATTTGAATTATCCTATAAGGTCTTGATATATCCGCACGGACTTTTATCAAATGTTCACCCTCCGTAAGACCGGCAATATCTACATTTAACTTTACCATGTTCTTATTTACTTTATCAATAATACTCTCGGGGCCGTTCACTGTCAAGATAATTTCCTTATGTTCAAGTTCTGCACTGAATTCTGACGGAACCTCGACTATCTCGATTTGATCAGAAGTAATGTTCACTGTAGTAGTGGCAAGGCTTTCAATCTCAACGATAACCCGGGCTGATTGAATCTCTTCATCAAAGGTTGTAATACCTTTGGGTAAGATCAACTTAACATCGGCTGATACAGTTGATGTTTTGCCTTCAATATTTATCGGCTCCGTATTGATGGACTGAAGAGCGTTTAATATATCAATACTGCCGGTTACCGTTATCGTCGGTGGATCTGTTCTTACATCTCTGATTATATAACCTTCAGGCGGGTTGCCCCTTATATTCGGCAAAACCTGTACATTGCTGACGGGAACAATGGGTACGGTAACCTCGACCACATCAGGTCTGAAGGTAATCCCCTTTTGTTCCTTATCTTGGCCATCCAAAACCCTAATTGGAAGCGTGCTGACAACTGTGCTGTTTTTATCGGATATGTCAATCCTTGTTGATACTTTCTTCACAGCATTGACCATGCTTCGGGGGCCTTTAACTACAACTGCCTGAGGTTTGGTCATTGGTTTATCGGCCGCAAAGCCTTGTGTTGGTATCCCCGCTACATCAACCACAATAGGCATTTGTTCTTCAACTATACCATCTAGGGTCACCATGACTTCCCTTGGTAAAACATCGATAAATTCTACATTGGGCGGAGTAGTCACATCAACCCGAATTAAATTATCGCCTTCCATACGACCCCGCATGTTCACTTCTGCATTAATATCATCAGGTTTTAAATCAGCCACCAGACTGCGCCGTCCCTTGACTTTGACATTTACTTTAAATTGAGCAGAATCTTCTTTTAAAGCGAATTTGCTTTCGTCCAGGTTTTGCAGCTTAACCGGCACTTCCCTGACCATAGTGGTAATCTGGGGGTTCTGCTCGTTCATAACATAAAGCCACATAACAATAGCGACAATAATTGATAGGATTTTAACGGCCGTATCAGTAGCAAAGAATTTACGCATGATCCTTCCTCCAGTACCAAAGAGATGGTCTTTTGTCTTTAATCTCATAAATGTCTTTCAACATATTTTTGAGGGTTTTTACATCAAGATAGCGGCTGAGCTTACCCTCTTTAGCCACCGAAATGACACCGGTTTCTTCTGAAACAATAACAGCCACAGCATCGGACTCTTCGGTAATACCCAAGGCTGCCCGATGCCTGGTGCCTAGTTCTTTACTTAAGTTTGGGTTTTCAGTAAGGGGCAGGTAACATCCCGCCGCCATTATCCTGTCATTTCTTATTACAATTGCTCCGTCATGTAGGGGGGTGTTGGGAACAAAGATATTTACAAGAAGTTCGGCTGTCACATACCCTCCGATTTTAACACCGGTCTCTATATATTCATTGAGCCCGGTTTGTTTTTCCAAAACAATAAGAGCTCCGATCTTATCCTTAGACAACTCCTCAGCGGCACTGGCAATATAATCAATAACTTTGTTCATCTCTTCTTCGGCCAATCCAAGAAGCGGTGATGAAAAGAACCTTCCCCTGCCCAATTGCTCCAAGGCTCTTCTAAGCTCAGGTTGGAAAACTATAAGTAATGCTATGACCCCTACTGTCATTGCATTTCTTAAAATCCAATTTATAGTATAAAGTCCAAGCCATTCACTCAGCTTAGTGGAAACTACCAATACCACCAAGCCTTTTAAGAGCTGAACTGCCCTGGTTCCCTGGATCAGTTGTATGGCCTTGTATGACACAAAAGCCACAATGGCTATATCCACTAAATCCATTAAACGAAAACCTTTAAAAAGTTCGATAAGCTGTAATGACATTTCTTCACCCCAGTGCCCCATTTTATCACTATATAAACATTATAGCATTTAATCTTAAATTAGTATATTTTAATAGCCATTTTTTCTACTCAATCGGTGATTTTGTCCCAAAACGGGTTTCTGCAGTAATTCCCAGTGACATAATCAGAACGATGACAGAAGTTAAACCGCCTATGAGAGGTACAAGCTGAATCAGCCAGAGCAGTAGTGCACCCAAAACAAATTCCAGTAAAACTGCTGGTTTTATTTTTAATTGCTGATTTAATTTCCTACCTAGGTAAATACTGATGCAAAGATATCCGAAAAATCCCGCCGCGTACACCAGAAGTAGTAATATTGGAATTAACGGAATACCTATTAATGTAATTAAGAGGAGCAGCATTGCAACGGGGATCAGTAGAAAAATCAAAAGGCCGATAAGCATCTTTCTGCCTATTTCTTTTTCGACTACACCTGCTGCAATCTTGGTGCTATTGGGAAACAGGATTATAACTAGGATTCCGACAGCTAAAAGCCCCAGGAATCGTACAAATTTAAACCAGCCATATCCCCAGTTTCTGCTGAAGGACCAGTTATACCTCATTATACCCGGTCCAAAGTTTATTCCCTGACGTGTAATACTGTCGACTATATCTTTTATCCCGGAAATTTTTATTTCTGTAATTTTGCCGTAGACTTTTGAGGTTTCTCCTCGGATTATATGACCACCTACGGCCGTAACGTCACCCATTACTTCACCGTTGACCCTTACATCGCCTAAAATAGCCACTACATCTCCGGTCACTTTGCCGTCTACTCTGATATTGCCCAATATGGCAATAACATCCCCCGTGATAACCTCATCGGCATTTACTGTAATATCTCCCTGAATCTGAACCCGGTCATTTTTACCTTCGGCAAAAGCCGGTGCCGGTATGAGTAGTAATAAGACAACGATCAAGACAATTATTTTCTTCATTCCAATCCCTCCAAAATCTTATGATTGTTCATACTGAGGAAGTATTTTCGCTAGAAAAAAAGTGCCCACAAACATCAAAACGATTACAAAAAACCCTAGAAAATGCCAGTTGAAAACCTCCATAATGATTTTAAAAATTATTCCCTGAACCCAGTATAGCCCAGATGCGATTTTTTTACCGATTCCGAGCCAAAGGAAAGCAGTTTCCATCCAGTTGCTTGTGACTGTAACAAGCATCTTGATTCCATTTACTGCATATACTGTAGTAAATGAAACACCCAATACAACTTGTGGCAACCCAAGATAAATTACAGTAATACCTAATATCAACGGTAACAATAGAAAAAACAAAACTCTTTTCAAATACAATGCATCTTTTTTACGGTGAATTTGTTTTATGACTCTATGGGTGAAATCTTCCCTCGGGGCAAAAAGCGGTAAGGCCCGGAGCACGGCATGCTGTTTTTTGTGAGTTGATAAAATCTCTCGACAAGAGGCACATCTTTCCAGGTGCACTTTCAGCTTTTGTTCCTCTGAGAGGGTTAATTCTCCGTCAAGATATTCCATTATTGCTGCTTCATATAAGTCACATGACATTAAATCCACCTCCGGTGAGAGTTTCTTTGAGCATTTTTCTTGCCCTGAACAACCGGTTTTTAACTATAGACATTGGCGCATCCATCACTTGGCAGATTTCTTTATAGGAAAGATCGTGAAAGTGATAGAGGATAAGGGGTATACGGTAATCCTCCGGAAGTTCATTGACTGCTTTGTTCAGGTTTTGTATCTCTTCACAGGTGATAATCTTATCTTCAGGTGTTTCGGAAAATACAGGCAGCATATCCTCCGCAAGAGGTGTTGTATTCCTTTTTCTGCGCAAATAATCCACACACTGATTATATGTTATTCTGTAAATCCATGTGGAAAACCCGGCCTTCTTGGGATCGTAATACCTCAGGTTGTTGTATACTTTCAAAAACACCTCCTGAGATAGGTCTTCCGACTCTTCCTCGGAAAATATCATCCTATAGGCCAGAGAAAATACCCGGTTTTTATACAAATCAACCAAAATTGAAAAAGCATATTCCTCTCCTGACAAAACTTTTTTTATGGCTTTTTCTACAGTTTCATCTACAGACATGCCCTTACACATTTTAAGGCCCCTTTTCCCCTTTCACATGTTTATACGCAAATAAAGCGGTTAGGTCTGAATAAATTATATAATATTCGGTATGAAAATTTAAATAAAGTTTAAATCTTGTAATCATATTGTAACTATTTGCTAACACATTTAAAACCATGATGTGATATGATTAATCTGAAAGTGTGGTCGTTAGAATCAATAGGGAGAAATTAAAATGGAAACGCAGTTAAGACTTGAAAATAAAACAAATATTCAAGTTCAGTATTTGAGATACATGGTAATTATTCTGCTCGTAGGGTTCTTTTCCTTTTGGGCTTTTCCAAGTCAAAGCAGTATAGGACAGACTGAAAAGATTGTAGTTAAGCCACCTATGCATCCGCCGAGAAATACAAAAAACGCTGATTTTTTAGATGAAACAGAAATCCGACAATTAGAACAACATCGTGCTTTACCCTCACTTTCAAAATCTGTGCTGGCATCAAAGTTTATCCGTCAGGGCCCCAAAGATGCAAAGCGGATGGCCATTACTTTTGATGACGGGCCTTATTTACTGACTGCAAAATATATTGAGGTATTACAAGCATATGATGTCCCTGCTACTTTTTTCCTAATCGGAGTCCAAGTTGAGAAATATCCCGATGAGGCAAAAATGATTATTGACAGCGGCTACGAAATCGGTGTCCACTCATATGGTCATAAACAGCTGACAAGGATGAGTGCCAATTCCATGGAAAATGACTTTGAAAAGAGCCTTGCAGCTATAAGGAACATCACCGAAACTGATATAAGGTTTTTTAGGCCGCCCTTTGGCAATTTTAACGACAGTGTAATACAAGCCGCAAAAAACCATAATTTGACGACAATTTTATGGTGTGTGGACCCCCGAGATTGGCAAAGGGATGATCCTAATCAAATAGCCCGACATGTAATAGAAAAGACCGACAACGGGGCTATACTTTTGCTGCACGAGGGGCGGGAAGGTACCTTGGAGGCTTTGCCTCAGATTATAGAAGGTCTATGGGAGAAGGGTTTTGAAATTGTGTCTTTGTCAGAACTTTTGTCGACAGTGGAGTAATGTAAGGGTGCCTAGTAGGTGCCCTTACAGTTTTTTATGGCAAAAGTGAAAGATGATGAATATTTAGCTTTGCGCTTTGATGCTTAAATGTTATAATAGTCTATGAGATTTTATCAGAAGGATAGGAGGAGCTTTTTTGCAGAATTTGAATAAAGGTCTTTCTACGGACACACTAAGGCGTGGGTTTATGTCCGGGCTAAATATTACTCTGGAACTTTCTAAAATCTTGGTTCCGATTTATTTCATCATTACTTTTTTAAAACATACGCCGATTATTGACTGGATTTCAATCTTGTTTGCACCCCTTATGGGTTTGTTCGGTCTGCCCGGGGAGGCGGCAATAGTTTTAGTCATGGGTAATGTTGTAAACCTATATGCTGCCATTGGGGCTATGGCCTCTCTTACCCTATCCATTAAAGAAATATCTATTTTAGCCATAATGCTATCATTTTGCCATAGCCTTCTGGTAGAGACGGTATTAGCAAAAAAAATAGGCCTCTCTGCCGTGAAAGTCATTGCGGTGCGAGTGGCCTTGGCTGTAGTTTCAGGAATTGCATTTAACCTTTTTTTCTAAACTGTATTGGAGGTTGGTTATGCTTAGTATTTTAAAAGAAGCCGCTATCGGCAGTTTTAATTCAATCAAACAGATCGCCTTTATAGTAATTCCCTTAATGATAGTCATGGAGATTTTAAAGGATTTGGGAGTACTCGATAGAATTGCCCGACTTTTTTCCCCACTTGTCAAAATATACGGTATGAAAAAAGAAGCGGGGTTTCCCCTGGTTATCGGTATT
>CAZFME010000013.1:2398-29381 GCA_964520055.1 uncultured Clostridia bacterium | reverse complement strand
ATTACGCAAATCTGCTCATGGCTTATTGCATCCTGTAGATACAAAGTTTCTTTTTGGGTAAGCTGCAATATATTCACCTCCATTACCTATTTTCTAACAGTCTTATTTTATCCCTTATTAAAAATTACTATGCCTTAATTGTATCTGTGAGAAAAAATACGGTATTCCAAATTATGGTGGATAAATTTCCCTATACAAATACTTAAAAAAAGCCTAATGATGAATACTAATAACACTACAATTATGGAGGATGATATTTTATGAAGCTTTCAAAAAACGTCGGTGAGTTGGACAGTTTACTTCGAATAGGCTTGGGTTTTTCCATACTTGGCTACGGAATAGCTAAAAAATCAAGCTTTCCGATACTTCTCGGCTCTTGGAAATTAGCCGAAGGAATTACCGGGCATTGCGTTATGTATCACCTACTGGGGATTAACACATTAAACAATGAATTGAATTTTTCGAGTGGGAAGGAGTTGAGGGTAAACCCGCTAGGAATTGGGGCAAAAGTGGGTGACATGGAATAAACTTGTGATATAATAAAAAGGAAACACTGCAATTTTATGGGTGGTGAAGCCGGAGGAGCAACGCTTACCGATATGTATAGAAAGCTAATACGGGAGTAAGGGGAGCTGTCAAAGCATGCAAACCTTTATTTAGAGCAAATATCCGAGGATTTAAGTTAAAAAGATAAAAAGTATAGCAGGTGATGATTTTGAGACAAATATATCTTGACAACAGTTCTACAACCAAGGTTTTAGATGAAGCTGCCCAGGCTGTTTTTGATGTAATGACGGTACAATATGGCAACCCATCTTCCCTTCACCGAAAGGGAATTGAAGCCGAGAAAATAATGAGGCAGGCCCGTGAAAAAGTTGCACAAGCCCTTGGGGTAAACCCTCGAGAGATATATTTTACTTCAGGGGGTACAGAGTCTAATAATTGGGCTATTAAGGGTGCTGCTTACAGCCTTCGCCGGCGTGGTGAGCATATTATCACCACCTCAATCGAGCATCCATCGGTACTAGAGGTATTTGGAGCTCTTGAAAGGGAAGGCTTTAAGGTTACATACCTTAAAGTTGACAAAGAAGGGTTTATTGATACGGATGAATTAAAAGGGGCTTTAACACCAGAGACTGTTCTTGTAAGCATCATGTATGTGAATAATGAGGTAGGTTCGATTCAACCTATAAAAGAAGCAGCCGAAGCCATCAAAGCCTATAACAAAAATATACTTTTCCATGTGGATGCGGTGCAGGCTTTCGGTAAGATACCCCTTGTTTTAAGCCTTGAAGGCATTGATTTATTATCTTTAAGCGGGCATAAAATATACGGTCCCAAAGGAGTGGGTGCTCTCTTTGCAAAGGATAAGGTAAGGATAGACCCCCTTTTACTCGGGGGCGGTCAAGAAGCGGGTCTACGTTCGGGGACGGAAAACCTGCCGGGGATTGCCGGATTAGGTGTAGCAGTCGATATTTGCATTAATAATATAACGAAATGGCAGAGAAAAATGGCGGAGCTTAGGAAACAGTTAATGGACGGCATATTAACAAATATCACCGATACGGTTGTAAACGGTTCCAGCTTGGGAGCACCGCACATTTTAAATGTTTCTTTCCTTGGCACCCGAGGGGAAATCCTCTTACATGCCCTTGAAGCTAAAGGAATATATGTATCTACGGGGTCGGCCTGTTCGTCTAATAAAAGTGGAAAAAGTCACGTGCTAAAAGCAATGGGAAAAAGCCCAGAAGAACAGGACAGTGCCCTAAGATTTAGTCTATCTCATGACCTTTCACCCGAGGACATGGATTATACCATCCAAGTCCTTGCCAAAGAAGTAAAAGAGATAAGAAAATTTGTGCGGAGGTAAAAATGGAGAGTCTTTATCTTATAAGTTTTGGCGAAATTGCCTTAAAAGGCGAAAATCGGCCTTTTTTCGAGAGAATTCTGATGCAAAGGATAAAAAAAGCTTTGAGGCCTTATGATGAAGATATACGGCTGCAAAAAACCCATGGACGAATCTACTGTTTTACAAAAGCATCGCAGGAAAAAGTGATAAATTCCCTTAAAAAGGTTTTTGGCATAGTTTATATAAGTCCTGCTATAAGTTGCGAGAATGATATGCAGCAAATAAAACAGGCTGCAATTAAGGTAATGAAGGGCCAAAATTATGCTGGTAAAACCTTTAAAGTTGAAACCAGAAGGCCTAATAAATCTTTTCCACTGAAATCACCAGAAGTCAGCCGTGAATTGGGAGCACATTTATTGAAGAATCTTGAGGGTTTAAGTGTGGATGTTCATGATCCTCAAATCCGGCTGGATGTGGAGATAAGGGAGAAAGCCTTCATCTACTGTGAAAAGGTTCCAGGTCCTGGAGGACTGCCACTGGGATGCAATGGTAAGGCTGTGCTGCTGCTCTCCGGAGGTATTGACAGCCCTGTGGCTGCCTATATGCTTATGAAACGTGGGGTAGAAATAGAGCCGGTATATTTTCACAGCTTTCCTTTTACCAGTGATAGGGCAAAAGAAAAGGTAATAGAATTATGCAGGGTGTTAGCCGGGTATTCGGGTCAAATGCGGCTTCATGTAGTGAACTTTACTAAAGTACTAAAAGAGCTCGGAGAAAATACACCGGATGAATTTTTAACTATTATGATGCGGCGCATGATGATACGGATAGCACAGAAAACCGCTGAAAGCATTGGTGCAAAAGCCTTGGTAACGGGAGAAAGCCTGGGGCAAGTAGCGAGTCAAACCCTAGAAGCATTGGCAGCTACCGATGAAGTGGCAACAATGCCGATTTTCCGCCCCCTTATTGGTTTTGATAAAATAGAAATCATGGATTTAGCAAAAAAAATAGGAACATATGAAATCTCCATAGAGCCGTATGCCGATTGTTGTACGGTCTTTGTACCGGAACATCCCAAAACCCGTCCGGACCTTTCCAGCGTGTATAAAGCTGAAAACGGGCTTGATGTAAAAAAACTGACAGAACTTGGCCTTAAGGATATTGAACTAATTAATGTGCAGCCATAACTTTAAGCTATTGCTGTTCTAATTATTATAAAATTATTTCTAAGAATTATAATGAGATAAAAGGCGGCTTTATAGCCGTCTTTGCTTTTACAAAAAATAATTTCTGAAGAAAATCCATTGACGGCTTATATGCATGCCCTTTATAATGTTTCTAAATACTATAATTCATAGAAAGTATATATAACTTTGCATAAACTTTCCGTCAATAGCGGAGTAGGGCTCTGAGCAGCTTTAACAGATGTATTTGACATAATTTTGCATGCTGTGTCAACAGTAAATAAGACATTTTTTCAGGTACAATTCTTGCATTGTTATTTTAAGATGTGAACCAATACAAATAAACGTAAAGGTTGAAATTTTACGATTCAAGCATCTATTTGAAATAAGAACTGGAGGGAGACCAATTGCGCGTATTACATCATCCTATTTTAGGGGATGAAACCAGACAATTTAATGCTACTATTATCGTAGATGGGAAAAAGATACCTGCTATCGAAGGAGAACCAATCGCAGCCGCACTTCTTTCCGCAGGTATAAAAAAATTTAGAGAGACTCAGAAGAATAATAAACCCAGAGGGATATTTTGTGCCATTGGCCGGTGTACCGATTGTGTAATGACAGTAGATGGTGTACCTAATATCAGAACATGTATCACACCGGTCAAAGATGGAATGGTTATCAGTACTCAGAAAGGTCTGGGGAAATGGGGTGTTACAAAATGAAGACAACAGATGTCGCTGTCATCGGTGCAGGTCCTGCAGGTCTGTCTTGTGCGGTGGAAGCAGCAAGAGCTGGAGTAAAAGTTACGGTGCTGGATGAAAATTTAAAACCCGGTGGGCAACTTTTTAAACAAATTCATAAGTTTTTTGGGTCCAGAGAACACAGGGCAGGGATTCGCGGATTTCGCATAGGGCAACAGCTACTGGAAGAAACTGAAAAGCTCGGGGTTGAAGTATTACTGGATGCTGCCGTTTACGGTATCTATGAGGATAGACTTATAGCTTATATTACCGGTGGCAAAGATCACACCATAAAGGCTAAAAAGATAGTGATTGCAACTGGTGCATCGGAAAATGCCTTGGCATTTCCCGGATGTACATTGCCCGGAGTCATGGGGGCCGGTGCGGCACAGACCATGATTAATGTAAACCGTGTTTTACCGGGGCAAAAAATTATTATGGTGGGTTCCGGAAATGTGGGCCTCATAGTTTCATATCAGTTAATGCAAGCGGGAGCCGATGTGGTGGCATTGATAGAGGCAGCACCCAAAATTGGCGGATATGGAGTGCATGCAGCCAAGATTCGAAGGGCAGGTGTCCTTATATATACCTCTACCACGATTAAAGAGGTCCTAGGAGAAGAAAACGTGGAAGGAGTTATTACAGTTAGTCTGGATGAGAAGTGGCAGCCGATAGAGGGTACCGAAAAGCAATTTGATGCCGATACCGTTTGCCTTGCGGTGGGGCTTTCACCACTGACGGAGTTAGCTTGGATGGCGGGGTGTGAATTTACATTTATACCTCCGCTGGGGGGACATGTGCCAATTCATGACAGAAACATGGAGACAACCTTGAAAGGTATATATATAGCCGGCGATATTACTGGTGTTGAAGAGGCATCCTCTGCTATGGAAGAGGGGAGGCTGGCCGGTGTGGCCTGTGCTGAAAGTTTGGGGTATTATGACGGAAAACAGGCTTTGGAATTAAAAGAGCAAGTCTGGAACCGATTGGATGCCTTGCGGACAGGCCCCTTTGGTGAAGGGAGGTTTTCAGCTAAATTAAAACAGTTGGAAGCGAGGAGGCAACTGGCATGACGCAAAAGACAGGTGTTATTTATCAGGGATTTCCATCGGAGGATGAGCTTTACCAGATTCCAGGAATGCCATCTAATGAGTGTATTAAAAAAGGCCCTGTGGTTTGCATAGAATGTGCCCAAGAGATACCATGTAACCCGTGTGAAGAAGCATGTCCCTACGGTGCTATCAGTGTAGGTAAACCCATTACAAATTTACCAAAACTGGATGAGGATAAGTGCATCGGCTGTGGAACATGCATAGCGGCTTGCCCCGGGCTTGCCATATTTGTGATAAACGGTGCGAAGGAAAGTGCTGAAGTCAGTTTTCCATTTGAGTATTATCCGCTGCCAAATAAGGGCGATGAAGTAGATTGTGTTGACCGAGCAGGCAATACAGTAGTCAAGGGCAAGATTATAAGAATAACCAAACCTCCGAAATATGACGCTACTGCAGTCATAACGGTGGAGGTACCTACGGAGTATATAAAAACGGTCCGCAGCATAAAACGTCTGGGGAGGTGCGAACAATGAAGGAAGAGTATATTTGTCGATGTGAAGAAGTGACAAGGAAAGAAATAGAAGAGGCTATTGCTGATGGAGCCACTACTCTGGCGGGAATTAAGCGAAGAACCAGGGCAGGTATGGGACTTTGTCAAGGCAGGACCTGCCAGCGCTTGATTACACAAATGCTGTCAAAAGTCAAAGACTCTGCCGAAATAGAGCCACCTACTTCCAGACCTCCGGTGCGTGCCATAAAAATCGGAGAAATCGTGGAGGGGGAAGATGAGTGAAAAAAAGTGCTGATGCAGTAATCGTGGGTGGTGGTGTAATAGGTACTTCCATAGCATACTACCTGTCAAAGAAGGGTATAAAGCCGATTCTTCTTGAAAGAGATGATTTGGCCTCTGGCTCTTCAGGAGCCTGTGATATAGATATTATTCTCCAGTCCAAAAACCCCGGTATTCACTTGCAACTGGCGATGGAAAGTGCAAAAATGTATAAAACACTGGCCGATGAGTTGGACTTTAATATTGAATATGAGACTTGCGGTGGCATGATTCTTATTGAAAACGAAGAGCAACTGAAGGTCATGAGGGACTTTGTTAAGAGACAAAAAGCCATTGGCCTTCAAGTTAAACTTTTGGACCTGAAGGAAGCCTCAGAGATCCAACCGGGACTTTCACCCCATTTAGTTGGTGCCACTTACAGCCCTCAAGATGCCCATGTAAACCCAATGAAGCTGTGTCAGGCATTTGCCAAGGCTGCAAAAGAACTGGGCACTGAAGTATATCTCAACACAGGGGTTTTAGATATAAGATTGGAAAAAGGCAAAGTAAAGTCGGTCATTACTAGCAAAGGTGAAGTACAAACAAAGACAGTTATAAATGCAGCAGGGGTCTATGCTCCCATGATAGGCGAAATGGTTGGCCTTTCACTTCCCATAAAACCCAGGAGAGGCCAGATAATAGTGACTGAACCGGTGCCGAAATTGGTTATGGCGGATGTGCTTTGTGCAAAATATATCGTAGCAAAATACAACCCAAAACTTATAGAGGAATCAGACAACCCGGAAACCCGTCTTGGAGTGGGACTTTCCCTGAGTCAGACCCATGACGGTCAAATTTTAATAGGTGCCACCCGGGAATTTGTCGGTTACAACAAGAATACAACACACGAAGCTCTTCGTGCAATCCTGAGAAATGCCACCCGCTTGGTGCCAGCTCTTAAGTCCATTCATGCCATAAGGTCCTTTGCCGGCCTAAGGCCTTATACTCCCGATGGATTGCCTCTATTAGGTCAGGTAGAGGGTATACAGGGCTTTATAATGGCTGCAGGCCATGAAGGTGACGGCATCGCGCTTTCTCCGGTAACCGGAAGGATTATCTCCGAATTGATAGTCGATGGTAAAACCTTTATGGATATTAGCTGTATGAGTCCTGTAAGGTTTGGTTCTTTAACAGACAAGGAAAAGGTGGTATAAATATAAACAGCTGTTGTTTACATTGACATTTTCCCGAAATAGAAATAACTTTGTTAAAGGTTTGAATTAAATACTTTAGATTTAGTAAGATAATATGGGAGGGGGTAATGGTATGATTGTAAAAGGAGGTAGAACCAATTACGGTGAACTTATCGGAATACTGATGCTTGATACTAAGTTTCCTCGAATCTATGGTGATATTGGAAATGCCCTTACGTTCAGTTTTCCGGTGAAATATAAAAAAGTAGTCGGTGCTACTTCACAGAGGGTAGTCAAGGAGGCTGATCCTTCCCTCATCCAACCATTTATTGAAGCCGCAAAGGATCTGGAAGAAGAAGGTATATCGGCTATCACTACCAGTTGCGGGTTTTTGGCAGTTTTTCAGGAGTATTTGGCCGAAGCGGTGAATGTTCCGGTTTTTAGTTCAAGCCTTCTTCAAGTCCCAATGGTTTACCGAATGCTGAAGAAAGGTCAAAAAGTGGGTATAATGACAGCCAGCAAGCCTCACCTTACACAGCTTCATTTTAAAGGAGTGGGGGCTAGCCATATCTCCGTGGTGGTCTATGGTATGGAGAAAGAGGATGAATTCCCAGCGGTTTTTCTTAACCAGAAAGAAACCCTCGATGTATCAAAAGCAGAAAATGAGATGGTCAAAGTTGCACAAACCATGGTGAAAGAAAATCCTGATATAGGAGCCATAGTATTTGAATGCACAAATATGCCACCTTTTAAAAAAGCCGTACAAAATGCTGTGCAGTTGCCGGTTTTTGACATCGTCACCCTTATCCATTACGTTTTCAACTCCCTAAGAATAAACGGCGAAACCCCTCGATAAAAACACCATGCATGTAACAAAGATGCACCTAAGCGACGGTTTAGGTGCATCTTTTTGCATCTGAATTAAAGCTTTCACTTGATATGACGTGCTTGCCAGGAAATAGTTTTTACTTAGCAAATAATTATACAGACAGTCAATGAAAAACTCTAGTTATTCAGGCTTAACCAAACACCAGTTGAAGGAGTTTGTGATATTTTACAGAATATATAATTATTAAAGTGTTTTAATTATATTTGAAGAAAGGGGGGATATCAGGTGAAGAAAATCAGGTTCGGAATAGTCGGATGTGGAGCCATAGCCCATACCCATGCCCTTGCTATATCCAATATGGAAGGTGCAGAATTGGTCGCCGTTGCGTCCCGAACCAGGGATAAGGACAGAGGATTTGCCGGCAAATATGCATGTGATTTTTATACGGACTTCAAGAAAATGTTACAGAGACCGGACATTGATATAATAAATATTTGCACTCCCAGTGGGCTGCATGCCGACATGGCTATTACAGCGGCTGGGGCGGGAAAGCATGTTATTGTGGAAAAACCTATGGATATTACTCTTGAAAAAGCCGATGAAATGATAAAAATATTTGAGGATAAAAAATTAAAATTATGTGTTGTATTTCAACGCCGATATGAAAAAGATATGCTGACAGCAAAAAGAATAATCGATGAAGGAAGACTAGGGGAAATATTTTACGGAGGTTGTTATGTAAAATGGTTTAGGAGCCAAGAATACTATGACAGCGCAGCATGGCGCGGGACTTGGGAACTGGATGGAGGGGGAGTCCTCATGAACCAGTCCATCCATTATATCGACCTTCTGCAATATTTTTTAGGTCCGGTACAAGAAGTTTATGCTCGCTGCGGGACTTTTAATCATGAAATAGAAGTAGAGGACCTGGCTGTAGCAAACCTAAGATTTGCCAGTGGAGCCCTGGGAATTATTGAAGCTACCACCAATGCTTATCCTGGTTTGATGTCAAGGATTGATATATACGGTTCCAATGGCACTATGGTTATAGAAAATGATATTTTGACAAGACTTTATATGAAAGGCGGTGAAAAGTTATTAGGTGAAGCAAAGAAAGAGGGTACAAGTGCAAATAGTCCCCTTGTTCCTTTTGTAACCCATAAGAAACAGTTCGAGCAGATGATTAAGGCAATTCAGACCGGAACCAAGCCGGAAGTAGACGGCAACGAGGGGCGAAAATCCTTAGAGATTATCATAGCTATGTACAAATCAAGTTTTTTAGGGAAACCGGTCAAACTGCCGATATCGGACAGTTTATTTTTAAAAGAGTATACTAAATGTAAATTTCAAGATTAATAATTTGATGAATCGTTAAAAGGTTTTATGTGAAAAGACTAAAAATATTTTCAGAAAGCAGGACTTTTTGTTTTTATATGGAATATATAATACATAAAGATAGTTAATTTAATTAAATAAGTAACCAAATAACAATTTTAATAATAAAGGTGATGCATTTGGTAAAACAACCTGGAAACAGTAAATATGTAAAAAAACTAAATAGAATGGCAGTTATAAACATGATAAAAGAGCATGAACCTATATCCCGTCGGCAGCTGGCAAAAGTTACAGGGTTAACTCCCCCAGCAATAACAGGGATTATTCGGGAACTTCTTGATATGGGCATTGTAAGGGAGGTAGGTCTTGACAAATCCAGAGGAGGTCGGCGACCGGTCAAGCTCTGTTTTAACCCTGACGCCGGGTATGTTGTCGGTGTTGAGGTTACACGGTTCGAGTCTTTTATCGGAACTGCCAATTTAAAAAATGATCCTACTGACTTTCGAATGGCTAAGATCGACATGACTGATCCGGAAACAGGTATAAAACAATTGGCTACTGCAATAAAACAGGTTATAAGTGAAAAAGAATATATTCAAAAAACTTTTTTAGGAGTCGGGGTAGCCTTTCCCGGACTGCTAAATATTTACGAGGGAAGTGTAAAACGTTCCATCAACTTGGGCCGCCGCTGGGATTCTTTCCCGGTTAGGGAAATTTTAGAAAAGGAGCTTAAGTTGCAGGTTTTAATAGAAAACAACTCAAATGCCTCTGCTTTAGCTGAGCGATGGTTCGGAGGAGGAACTGACTGTAAAGATTTAGTGTATATAAATCTGGGAGAAGGAATAAGTGCCGGTATTATGATGAATGACAGGATATTGCAGGGAGCCAGAGGCTATGCTGGAGAAATAGGCCATATGTCAATACAAGAAGGCGGTCCTCTGTGCAACTGTGGAAATCGGGGATGCTTGGAAAGCATATGTGGCATTCCGGCATTGGTGAGGAGAGCTAAGGCTGAATTGCCTGTAATATCAGACGATGATGTGCTAAAAAGAGCATGGGTAGACAATGGAAAAATTTCTATTGATGATTTAATTAAATCTGCAAATCTTAGGGATTCGTATTCCTGGGAGCTTCTAAAACAAATGTCTATATATATAGGTAAAGCCATAGCAAATGTGGTAAACTTCTACAACCCTAAGATTGTTTTTGTCGGGGGGAAAATGGCGGTAGCAGCGGAATATTTTATGGACGTTATAAGGGAGACTGTTAACACCCATGCATTTCCCGAAATCGCACTTTCTACCGATATACAAATTTCATCACTTAAAGAAAAATCCGGAGTAATGGGTGCTTGTGCCTTAGTATTGAGGCATTTATTCAAATCAAATTCCGACATGCTGGAAGATGTACAGCAAGCATTGGAAGGATAGCAATGCATTATTTAAACAAAGGGGGGAGCCTATAGCCTGGCCAAAACAATTAATAAAAGGTCGGATTAAAAAATCATAAGTGAAAAATGGAGGTTATATCATGTCACTGTTTCATTCAAAAAAGTTTGTTGTCATGACTGTGTGTTTAGTAGTGCTACTCTTAGCCCTAAGCGGTTGTGGGCAAAAGGCACCGGAGCCTAGCTCAGAAAGTGAACAACAGGAAAGCAAACCACAGGAAACTATAGTACTCAAGCTTGCTGAAAACCAGCCTGAAGATTATCCGACAACACTGGGCGACAAGGAAATGGCTAGGATCGTTGAGGAAAAGACCAATGGCCGCATAAAAATAGAAGTTTATGCCGGTGGTCAGCTGGGGGATGAAAAGAGTGTCATAGAAGCCATTCAAATGGGTGGCCTGGATTTTGCCAGGGTTAACGCCCAGCCGTTGTCCGACTTTGCAAAACCACTCAGAGTATTATCTCTTCCTTATTTATTTGACGACGAAGCGCATCTGTGGAAGGTACTTAACGGTCCCATAGGTGAAGAAATACTTGATACTCTACAAGATGCTGATATGGTAGGATTGACTTATTATGATTCCGGTTCTAGGAGTTTTTACAATAGCAAAAAAGAAGTAAAAACCCCTGCAGATATGAAAGGATTAAAAATCCGGGTTCAGCAATCAGAACTGATGGTAGGTCTTGTTGAAGCTGTCGGAGCTTCGGCAACCCCCATGCCCTATGGTGAAGTATATAGTGCTATACAGACCGGTGTCATTCATGGTGCCGAAAATAACTGGCCTAGCTATGACTCAAGTTCTCACTATGAGGTTGCTAAATATTTTACTTTAGACCATCATACCAGAACTCCCGAAGTAGTAATCGCTTCTAAAGTTGTATGGGACAAACTCAGTGATGAGGATAAAGCTATTATCAAGGAAGCTGCGACAGCATCCCAAGATGTTCAAAGGAAAGCCTGGAAAGAATACGAAGAAAAATCCATTAAGAAAATCAAAGAACATGGTAATATTATAACGGAAGTAGAAGATTACAAGCCTTGGCAGGATGCCGTGGCACCCTTATACGAACGGTTTGGTGCAGACTACAAAGATTTAATAGAAAAAATTAAGGCCGCAAAATAATTAGAAGTCGATGTGATGCCGCCGATCATGAATCGGCGGCAAAATCATAAGGGAGGGAAGAACTTGTTTGAAAAGGTCGACTACTATTTTAACAAACTTGTAGAATATTTCGGGATGGTATTATTGGTATTAATGACACTTATTGTTTCCTGGGTAGTTTTCTCCCGATATTTTCTCAACAGGACACCGGCTTGGGGAGAGGAAAGTGCTCTCCTGTGCATGGTATGGTTCGGGTTCTTGAGCATGGCTTTAGGCGTAAGGGATAATAGGCATATCAGCATAGAAATTATTGAAAAAATCCTTCCTCTTGGCCTTATGAATATACTAAAATTCTTGCACAAAGTTCTGATATTTATATTTTCGCTTTTTATGATAGTTGAAGGAATGAAAATGGTTAAAGTTGCTACGAAAAACTATATGCCCGGGCTCAAACTGAATTCGGGATTTTTATACGTTGCAGTACCTTTAGCCGGTATAGTTATGGCTTATTTTACATTAACATCTTTTAAACGAGAAGCACAGGGAATGGGGGATTAGGTGATATGAATACAGCGGCTACTTTTTTGCTATTGGGGAGTTTTGCTTTATTGGTATTAACAAAGATGCCCATAGCTTTTTCCCTGGGGATTTCCTCCATAATAACAGCATATTATCTAAACATTCCCATGGCTATGATAGCCCAGGCCATGGTAAGGGGGATAAACTCCTTTTCACTTCTTGCAATACCATTCTTCATTATGGCTGGGGAGATTATGGGTCAGGGAGGAATCTCAAGGCATCTCATTAATTTTTCAGATATATTTGTGGGACATATACGTGGAGGCTTGGCCATGGTTAATATACTAGCAAGTACCTTATTTGGCGGTATTTCCGGGTCTTCGGTTGCTGATACCTCATCCCTTGGGACAATTCTTATACCTATGATGAACCAAAAGGGATATGATAATGACTATTCGGTAGCTGTCACTGTAACCAGTTCCACCCAATCGGTGCTAATCCCGCCAAGCCATAACATGATTATATACTCACTGGCGGCAGGGGGCGTTTCAGTAGGCCGCCTTTTTCTCGGTGGCCTTATACCCGGTGTGACTCTAGGCCTTGCTTTAATGGTAATATCATATATTATAGCAGTAAAAAAGGATTATCCTCGGGGTGAGAGGATCCCGTTTAAAGAGGCTTTAACTATAACGAAAGATGCCTTACTGGGTCTTTTTACAGTAATAATAGTTGTGGTAGGAGTTTTTACAGGATTTTATACAGCAACTGAGGCCGCTGCTGTAGCTGTAGTATACGCCTTTATTATAACCTTTTTTGTGTATAAGCTGCCGTTAATAAAATTTCCATCTATTCTATTAAACAGTCTGGGAACACTTGCCATTGTCATGGCTCTTATTGCTACATCCAGTGCCTATGGATGGTTGCTGGCATATTTAAAAGTGCCTGCTCTGGCAAGTAAAGCATTACTTTCAATATCCTCAAATAAATATGTCATACTTTTTGTTATTAATCTACTTCTTTTAGCCTTAGGATGTATCATGGACATGGCACCATTAATTTTAATCACTACACCTATTTTACTGCCTGTTGCTACCAGTATTGGTGTAGATCCTGTTCACTTCGGCGTCATAATGCTCTTAAACCTTTCCATAGGTTTGTGTACCCCGCCGGTGGGCAGCACTTTATTTGTAGGGTGTGCCATAGGTAAAATATCTATAGAAGAATTATCCCGCTATATGGTTCCTTTTTACATTACAATGATTATAGTTCTAATGATGGTGACCTATATACCGATAATAACCATGTTTTTACCCAATCTTTTGATGGGAGTTAAATAATATTTTTTGCTATAAACGAGGAGGAATAACTATTGAGTTGGTCAAAGACAGAATTTGAAACAAAACTTCAGAGAATACGTAAGCTGATGGAAAGAAGCGGAATTCAAAATTTATCAATCGGTGAACCGATTAATTTTTTATGGCTCACCGGAGGCAGGCCTTATGTGAATATTATATCACCCAAGGCCTGTGCTGATCTGCTGGTCAATCAGGATAAAGTATATCTTTTTTCAAGCAATATAGAAGCACAGAGACTGAAAAAAGAGGAGCTTAGCGACCTTTCTATAGAAGTGGTGGAATATTCTTGGTGGGAACCTACAGCATACAAGGATACCCTTGCAAAAATAACCCAAGGTAGTGAAGTATACAGTGATTCTCAGATGGGCGAGAAATTCTCCAGACTTAGATGGGAATTGCTCCCCGAAGAACAGGAAAGGTATATGAAAACCGGGAAATGTGCTTCAAAAATTATAGAGGAAGTGGCTTTTAGCATAAAACCAGGTGACACTGAACTAGAAGTGGCAAAAATGATAAAGAAGATCTCTGCAGAAAATAATTTTTATCCCTGGGTAAATCTTGTAGCTGCTGATGACCGTGCTTATAATTATCGACATCCCTTGCCGACGGAAAAGCCGATTGAAAAATATGTCCTACTCGCCATTTCAGGACATAAATACGGCCTTATGACATCCCTTACCCGTTTGGTTCATTTCGGAAAAGTGCCTGAAGATTTGAGAAAACGCCATCAGGCGGTACTAAAAGTTGACGCGGCGTTTATTGGTGCAACTAAACCCGATGTCAAGGTCAAAGAAATATTTGAAGCAGGAAAAACAGCCTATGAGCAAGTAGGATTTGGTAATGAATGGCATTATCACCATCAAGGCGGCATGGCAGGATACAATTCCAGGGAGTTTAGGGCAAGTTCACATTGCGAGGAAACAGTTGCCGCAAGTCAAGCTTATGCTTGGAATCCAAGCATAGCGGGAACGAAATCCGAGGATACGATACTTGTTACAGAAAGTGGCCCTTCAATAGTGACCAAAGCTATTCAGTATCCTGTGACAGAAGTTGAATATAAAGGTGAATCAATGTATAGACCGGATATTTTGGTAAGGTAGGATAATAAAATTTAACAAAGATGGAGGCACGGATGATGGATTATTTTTATCCCAGTAAAGATGTAAAAGGTTATGCTCAGGTGGTAGAAGTCGGCAAGGAACTTGAATATTGCGGGTTTGGATTATTAAAATTGGAAGCCGGAGAGATATACGAGTCAAAGACCTGTGATGAAGAAGCAGTATTGGTTATTATGTCTGGCAAATGCAATGTTTCGGTAAGCGGAGAAGATTTTATCGACCTGGGTGGAAGAAAAGATGTTTTTTCTGGCAATCCCACGTCAGTTTATATCCCCATTGAAAGTTCATATAAAGTCGAGGAGGCTCAAGGACTTCCACTTGAAGTCGCCGTAGTTTCGGCCAAGGCTGAAAAAAAGTTCAAGCCTTTTGTCGTAAGACCCGAAGAAGTTATCTGCAATCATCGCGGTATTTTAAACTATCAACGGGATGTAAGGGATATCATTGTAGACAATGGTGAAGGGAAAGTTCACCGTATCGTAGTAGGTGAGACCATATCTTGTCCCGGTCAATGGTCCAGTTACCCATCCCATAAGCACGATGATTACAATCCACCTTATGAGGCCAAAATGGAGGAAGTATATCATTTCAAGATAAAACCTGAAGGCGGATTCGGAGTTCAGGTAATGTACAATGACGACCTATCATTAAGAAAAGCTTATATGCTAAAAGACGGCGATACCGTTATTATACCTGAAGGTTATCATCCTGTAGTAGCTGCACCAGGATTTCAGGTGTACTATCTATGGGTTATGGCGGGAGATTATGGAAGAAAGCTTACTCCCAAAGATGATCCTAAACTCTTGTGGCTGAACAATGTTGGACCTATGTTAAAATAGATAAAGTGTATGGAGGAATTGTTATGACAAGATTAAACAAAGATTTATTGAGAAGTGGCTATAAATTTCCCGAGGATTTGCAGGTGCAGCCCTTTCCTGAGGACTTGCCCGAGAGGGTAATACAGTTTGGTGAAGGTAATTTCTTAAGGGCCTTTGTGGATTGGATGTTCCATCAAATGAACAAGAATAATCTGTTTAATGGCCGCATAGTGGTAGTGCAGCCCATAGCTCAGGGTCTGGTTGATAAATTAAATGAACAAGACGGCTTATATACTTTACTGTTAAGGGGTTTAAAAGACGGAAAAGCCACAGAATTAAAGGAGATTATCAGTTCTGTCAGTCGGGGCATAAACCCATATACCCAGTGGGATAAATATCTGGCCTGTGCCGAAAACCCCGACATCGAATTCGTTATTTCCAACACTACTGAAGCCGGTATAGCTTATGACAAAAATGATAGTCTTGACAAAAAACCGCCTGTATCTTATCCTGGGAAGCTTACAGCATACCTGTATCATAGATTTACTCACTTTGATGGGGATCCGGCAAAAGGTATGGTTATTATACCCTGTGAACTCATCGATAGAAACGGGGACAATTTGAAAAAAGTCATTTTACAGCTTTCCGATGACTGGAATCTACCTGAAGCATTCAAAAAATGGGTAAAGGAGCATAACACCTTCCTGAACACATTGGTAGACAGGGTAGTAACAGGGTATCCTAAGGATGAAATCAACAACATTCTTGATAAACTCGGATATGAAGACAGTTTAGTAGACACAGGCGAGATTTTCCACCTATGGGTTATAGAAGGTCCTAAAGAACTTTCAGAAAGGCTCCCCTTTACCAAAGTAGGTCTTAATGTACTATGGACTGATGATATGACCCCCTACAGGACGAGGAAAGTCAGGATATTAAACGGTGCACATACTTCCTCAGTGCCGGCGGCCTTCCTATATGGCCTGGAAACCGTGGGTGAGATGATGGATCACCAAGTTCTGGGCAAATATGTGCGGCAGGTTATCTATGATGAAATAATTCCTTCCATTGATTTGGATAAAGATATGTTGACTGAATTTGCCGACTCTGTGGTGGAACGTTTCCAAAACCCTTATATAAAGCACTATTTGATAAGTATATTGCTCAACTCATCATCAAAATTCAAAACAAGGGTACTCCCGTCCATTATCGAGTATCAACAATTGCACAACAAGCTCCCGGAAAGGCTCACCTTCTCTCTGGCAGCTTTGATTGCCGTATATAAAGATGGCAAGGTTGAGGGCAGTGACATGAAAGCCTATCGAGAAAAAGGCGAGTTCATCATGAAAGATGATTTATGGGCCTTAGAATTCTTTGAGGAAACCTGGAAGGATTTTGATGGTAGTCAGAAAGCATCGAAAAAGGTGGCTGAAACAGTACTTGCCAACAGTAAAATTTGGGGGCAAGACTTAAATAAAGTTGATGGGCTTACAGACAAGGTGGCCGATTACCTGTATGAAATAGCTAATAATGGTATAAAAGCTACTATTGAAAAACAAGTTTAGCGAAAGCACAATGGATATGTCCCTTGTGCCGCATCCAATTGTATCAATAAGCTAGCTAATGATAATGACCAAAGGAGGGGTTTTATGGCAATATTAAAGATCCATGAAAAGGATAATGTGGCAGTAGCCATTGATAAGATAAATAAGGGCGAAATAGCTACTTTAGGCTCAGTTTCTATTACAGCCCTAGATCAAATCGATAAAGGTCATAAAATTGCTCTTGCCGATATTAAACAAGGTGAGAATGTAATAAAATACGGTTTTCCCATCGGTCATGCTACCACCGATATAAAATGGGGAGAATGGATTCATTCCCATAATATAAAAACTAATTTAAGCGAAATATCTAGCTACGAATACAACCCTCATCTATCCAATACAGAAGTCGTCAAAACCGATCGCACCTTCAAAGGCTATATCCGTGAAGACGGTAAGGTAGGTGTGAGAAATGAGATATGGATTATTCCAACGGTCAGTTGTGTAAACAGAAATGCGAGTATTATCGCACAAAGTGCTTCAAAGGAGTTTGCCGATGTCGAAAATGTAGAAGGGATTTATGAATTTACACATCCTTACGGTTGTTCACAGCTGGGCCAGGATCATTTGAATACTCAAACCATCCTGGCAAATCTTGTAAACCACCCAAATGCGGGCGGTGTCTTGGTTTTGGGATTAGGTTGTGAAAACAACAATATTGAAGAGTTTAAAAAGGTTTTAGGGCCATACAACCCAGATCGGGTGAAATTTCTGGTAGCGCAGGAAGTGGAAGATGAGATCCAGGCCGGAGTCCGGCTTATAGGAGAATTGGTCGAATATGCATCAAGGTTTGAGAGAACAGACTGCCCTGTTTCAGAACTGGTAGTAGGCCTTAAGTGCGGCGGTTCTGACGGTTTTTCCGGTATAACGGCCAATCCGCTGGTAGGTTCTTTTTCCGATAAACTGATTTCCTACGGTGGAAGCACTATTTTAACGGAAGTGCCTGAAATGTTCGGTGCTGAAACTATTCTTATGAACAGGGCCATAAACCGGGAAGTGTTTGATGAGACAGTTAAGCTGATAAACGATTTTAAAGAGTATTTCATGGGGTATAATCAGCCTATCTACGAAAACCCGTCACCGGGCAATAAAAAGGGCGGTATTACAACTTTGGAGGAAAAATCTTTAGGCTGCACCCAAAAAGGCGGGACCAGCGATGTAGTGGATGTCCTCCATTACGGAGATGTGGTAAAAAAGAAAGGCCTCAGCTTACTGAACGGACCCGGCAATGATATGGTAGCTTCAACGGTGCTGGCCGCTGCAGGATGCCATATGATTTTGTTTACTACCGGCCGGGGCACACCTTTGGGAACTGCTGTACCCACCGTTAAAATCTCCACAAACAGCGACCTTTATAATCGGAAATCCAACTGGATGGATTTTGACGCCGGTAGGCTTCTCTCCGGTGAAACAATGGAAAAACTAACTGACGAGCTCATTGACTATGTCATTGACATTGCCTCAGGAGCAAAAAACAAAGCTGAAGAAATGGGATTTAGAGAGATAGCTATCTTTAAAAACGGGGTTACATTGTAAGCAATTTAAATATAGTGGTTTTCTTACAGGAGGGAATAACTTGACAACAAATTTAGAGAGGTTTTGTAACAAAATCATATCGGACGGGTTAAATATTGAGGAAGCAAAACGTGAGGCTATCAATAACTTTAATGATATTTACCCCGATTCCATCCATGAAATTGAGGGAAACCTGATATTTTTGGCTAAAATTGATGGGTGTAAGAAACTGGTTATTATTGAGAATAAATTGTCTGCTTCTACCGACAAGTTTCAAACGGAGAGTCAGGAAACAGTTAAAGATAAAGAGATAAAACTTGTACCTTTAAATCACGAAAATGCTCTTGTCTTGAGAAAACTCTTGCCCTTTACTTCACCGGTAGCTTTTGGCAAAAAGGGAATGAGTATGGGATTGGGCGACAGGCTTGGGCTAGCCTCACCGGGTCATCTTAGACTTGTTAAAAATACTGATGTAAGACCGGTGCTGGCACAGCAATCTATAAGGGAACTTGATCTAACTAAACGAACTTATGAAGAGGTTATGGATGCCGCATCCTGGGCTGTTTTTCAGGAAGGATACCATAATGGCTTTGGTGCCGATGGTGACCACTTGAAAACCGAAGACGAGGTTAAAATGGCTCTTAATCTTGGTTTTACCATGATAACCTTGGACTGTTCGGAAAAAATAAATAATGATGTACCATCAATGAGTGATGATGAAGTAGAAAAAGCTTATGACGAACTGAATGTGGATTATCGAGAAAGGCTTGAAAAGGACTATTTGAATAGGGAATTTAATGCCGGGCGGTATAAAATAACCTTTGACGGTGAAAATCTTCAGAGGCTAGCTCTGATATATGGGAGAGCCCTGGAGTTTACCGGACATATTTTCTTTGATATAGTTAAACCGACAGCAAGAGCAGTTGATTTTGAAGTTTCTATCGACGAGACTCAAACTCCTACTACTCCCGAGGCACACTTCTTTGTTGCATCTGAGCTTGAAAAGATGGACGTACAAGTTACCAGTGTTGCCCCTCGATTTTGCGGTGAATTTCAGAAAGGCATCGACTATATCGGGGATTTGGAGCAGTTTGAAAAAGAACTAAAGGTCCATGCGGAAATTGCCGAACACTTTGGGTACAGACTGAGTATTCATTCCGGTAGCGATAAGTTTAAAGTATTCCCCATCATTGGCCATTATACCAAGGGACGGGTTCATGTCAAAACCGCCGGTACCAACTGGCTTGAAGCTTTAAGAGTTATAGCCGAAAACAATCCCGGTCTTTTTAGGAGAATATATGCATTTGCTTTAGAACATTTTGAGGAAGCTACGAAATACTATCATGTAACAACCGATCTAAGTAAAGTTCCGGATATAACAGAGTTAAGTGATGAAGAATTGACCGGAGTATTGACCCAAGATGACACACGGCAGATGCTTCACATAACTTACGGTCTGATTCTGACTGCAGGGGATGAAGACAGTAAAACCCTTTTTCGGGATGAACTCTATGAAACCTTAAATCTCCATGAAGATGATTACTATAAAGCTTTAGAAAGACATATAGGCAAACATATTGAACTGTTGAACTCAAACAAATAATAAAACTGTAATCTACTGCGAAAAGTCAATTTAGTCTTTAAAATACCTACCCACATGATTTTAATAACTACAGTAAATCAAATTATGTGTTGAACCGAAATTGTTATAAGAAGGTTCCTGAAGTAGGACTCGCCCATATATAATATATATTGAGTTCCGGTATGTATACTTTATACTGTCGGAGCTTTCTTATATGCAATAAAAGTGAATATTCCCCTTAACGAAATCGTCTGTAAAATGCCTTGATGGAAGCCTTTGCTTTAAAATCATGATATAATAATCTTGATTCAAGTACATAGTTTCGTACATCAATCTTAAAATAATAACTGAGGGATACATATGAAAACATTGCTGGTAGGAATTAATGCAAAATACATTCATACAAACCTTGCAATAAGGAATATTTCAGCCTATTGCGAGAATGAGGATATTACCGTCTATGAGGCAACGATAAATGACAACATTGATGATATTCTGGAAGATATAATAGCTTTTAATGCGGACTTAATTGGGTTTTCATGTTACTTGTGGAATATCGAAGATGTATTATACATCGCTGAAAACATTAAAAAAATAAAACCCGAAACAGTGATTGTTATAGGTGGACCTGAAGTGTCCTATGAAGTGGATGATTTACTGAAAGTAAGGCCGTATATAGACTATGTGATAATAAGTGAGGGTGAAGAGCGTTTTGGCAAACTGCTCCAAGTTTTAAGGGGAGAGATGCCTTTAGAATCAGTAGATGGACTAGCTTATAGAAGTGATAACAATATCCTAATAAATTCACCAAAAGAATATGTAAACTTAAATGATATTCCATTTCCTTATATTGATGAAGGCCTTGAACATAAATTGGTGTATTACGAAACGTCTCGGGGATGCCTTTTTAGATGTGCTTTTTGCCTGTCTTCACTGGAAACAGATGTCAGGACAGCGGATATAGAAAAAGTAAGGCAGGATTTTTTCCGTTTTACCCAAATGGGAGTAAAAGTTGTAAAATTGGTGGATCGCTCTTTCAACTGCAATTTATCCAGAGCTTTGGACTTGCTTGATATTATCCGCCGGCTTCCCGGTGATACGGTGTTTCACTGTGAAATCAATCCTGAGCTGGTAAATGACAATTTTATTAAAGGCTTACAAGGTCTTGAAGATAGACTGCAGTTTGAAGTAGGCATACAAAGCACTAATCCTGAAACTTTAAAGGAAATATCTCGGACTCCTGATGTAAAAAGGTCACTTGAAGGAATTAAACGACTTAAAACCACTGGCATAAAACTCCATGTTGATTTAATTGCTGGCTTACCTCATGAGAGTTTTGAAAGCTTCGGTTATTCTTTTGATAATGTATATAATCTTTACCCACAGGAAATACAACTGGGATTTTTAAAACTGCTTAAGGGAACCCGATTGAGAAATAATGCCCATAAACACGGTATTGTTTATCGTTCAAGGCCTCCCTATGAGATATTATATAACAAGGATATAAGTTACAAAGAACTTTGCGTACTCAAAGGGATTGCTCGCTTGCTGGATAAATATTATAATACAGGCCGTTTTCAGTATTCTTTGCGCCATCTGAATAAGAGATTTAAGCGGTCTTTTGATTTATATATGTCTTTTTATGATTATTGTAATGCTGGAAATCTTTTCAGGATTAGGCATTCTTTAAAAACCCAGTATGATATACTTTATTCTTATGCCCGAAGCCTTGGCATTGATACGGAGCTGTTTAAGGATATAGTCAAATTTGATTTTATGTTAACTAGTGGTAAAGCTGCTCTGCCCGATTGTATAAAACCCATGGAAAATCGGGAATTTCTAAATAAAGCCAAGGAATATGTTTATAATGAAAAATGGCTTGAAGCAAATATACCTCAAGCCTTGGGTTTATCGAGTCTTGAATTATCCAGGCAATTAAGTTATGGACTTTTTAAATATGATATTCCAAACAGTACTGATAAAAGAGAGTTGGGCATAGTTTTTTTGCAGAAAGATGGGAAAAACTACTATGCCAAATTTGATGTTTAAGCCAGCATTACTCGATCTTCCACGAATTTTTCACCCTGAAGCTGTTCGAATTTATTCAAGAGGCGTGGAATGGTCATGGTAGATTTCTCTTCTCCCTTTAAATCCATGACAATTTTTCCCTTGTGCATCATAATAAGTCGGTTACCCATTTTTATGGCGTGTTCTAAGTTATGAGTCACCATAATTGTGGTGATGTTATTTTTGTGCACGATTTCCTCAGTGAGGCTATTTACCAAAAGCGCTGTCTTTGGGTCTAAAGAAGCGGTGTGCTCATCTAAGAGCAGGAGCTTAGGTTTTTTCATAGTAGCCATGACGAGGGTTAAAGCCTGTCGCTGGCCGCCTGAAAGCAGTTTTACTTTGGTAGAAAGACGATTTTCCAGACCCAACGGAATGTTTTTTAGATAATCCTTGAACATTTTTCTGCGATGAAAATCCAGCCCCCAGCGAAGGGTTATATTGTTGGGCCGGGCATAGGCCATCGAAAGATTCTCTTCGATAGTCATCGATGGTGAAGTGCCGAGCATAGGGTCCTGAAAAACCCGTCCGATAAAGGCCGCTCGTTTATATTCCGCAAGATTTGTGATATCCATGCCGTCTAATACTATCTTACCGCCGTCAATTGGGTAGACTCCCGCGATGGCGTTTAACATAGTGGATTTACCGGCACCATTGCTACCTATTACGGTGATGAAATCACCATCTGCTATTTTAAGTGACAGATTGCTTAAGGCCTGATTTTCATTGGGAGTGTTCCGATGAAAGATTTTTTGTATATGATCAAGAATTACCATAAGACTCGCATCCTTTCGTAGGAAGTTTCAAGGATTGTTTAAACCGGGGTGCTGTCAGAGCGATAATTACTACAATAGCGGTAAAGAGTTTCAAATCTGAGGCTTGAGCTAACCGGAAGGAAAGAACAAGCGAAATGCTAAAGCGATATAAGCAGGAACCGAAAAGCACTCCCAGTGTACTGACGAAAACTGTTCTTCCGCCCAGCAGGGAATCACCGATTATTACCGAAGCCAGACCGGCAACTATAGTGCCGACTCCCATCCCCACATCGGCGAATCCTTGATACTGGGCAACCAAGGCACCGGATAAGGCAACCAGCCCATTTGAAATTACAAGACCGATGATTTTAGCGAAATCCGTATTTACTCCTTGACTCCGTATCATCTGAGGATTATCTCCCGTGGCTCTCAGAGCAAAACCCATCTGGGTTTTTAAAAAAGCATCCAGCAAGACCTTAACTAACAATGCAAATAATACAAAAAACAACAGGTAAATGTGTTTAGAAGGAAATACTGACCAAGTATTTTTTGAAAAATCATCAATTATCGAATAAACAGTTGGCTGATTTAAAAGTGGAGTATTCGGGCGCCCCATGATGCGTAGATTTATAGAGTATAGGGATGTCATGGTTAAAATTCCGGATAATAGATCACTAATTCCGGCTTTTGTATTTAAGATTCCCGTTACACATCCTGCCAAGGCTCCGGCGAGAAATGCTGCTAGAGTAGCAATAAAGGGGCTGTGGCCGCTTACAATAAGCGAAGCGGCCACTGCAGCTCCCAATGGAAAGCTACCGTCTACAGTCAGGTCGGAGAACTTCAGTATTTTAAAAGTTATATATACTCCAAGAGCCATTATACCGAATACCAGGCCTTGCTCCAACGATTTCAAGAATAAATTTTGTAACATGTGGAAAACACCTCGATTATTTTTCTAAGACTTCATCGGCTCTGGACAGCACCTGTTCAGGGATGTTTAAACCCAAGACTTCTGCGGATTTTTTGTTTATTATGAGTTTCAGGTCTTTAGATCCTTCAATGGGAATCCCTGCGGGATCTTCACCGTTTAAAACCTTGGAGGCTACAAGCCCTGTCTGTTTACCCAAAAGATAATAATCTATTCCCAATGTAGCCAAAGCACCGCCGTCCACATGACCACGCTCGGCACCTATAATGGGGATCTTTTCGTCATTTGCAACTTTTACGATGGCACTGATGGCTGAAGCAACGGTATTATCAGTGGGAGTGTATATGGCATCTACCTTACCGGCTAGGGTTTGAACCGCTTGATATACTTCGCTGGCGTTAGCTACAGTTGCTTCAAGTATTTTAAGTTCCAATTTTCCAGCTGCCGTTTTGGCAATATTCACCTGAATCACGGAATTTGGTTCTGCAGCATTATAAATTACACCTACATTTTTGGATTCGGGAAGGATTTCTTTTAACAATTCCAATTGCTCCCGGACAGGATTCATGTCGGTAGTACCAGTGACATTGGTTTCCGGTATTTCTAGGCTTTTGACAAGTCCTGCTTCCACTGGGTCAGTTACTGCTGTTATCAGAATCGGTATGTCTTTGGTGACATTGGCAGCTGACTGTGCTGACGGAGTAGCGATGGCTAGAATTAGGTCCACTTTTTCCGATACAAGTTTGTTGGCTATTGTTTGAGTTGTTGGAAAGTCAGCCTGGGCATTTTCCAGCAAGATATCAATATTCTTGCCTTCTTCAAAGCCAGCTTCTTTTAACCCGTCGATAAAACCCTGACGGGCCCCGTCCAATGCCGGATGTTCTACAAACTGTGATATGCCGATTGTAAATACCTTTTCAGACTTGGTATCCTCAAGAGAAGCTCCCTTGGGATCTGAGCTACTCCCAGCCGGGCTGCCACACCCGACGAGCATTAATGATAAAGTGATGAAAAGAATTAGTGTGATGCTAAAATTTTTTTTCAATTTAAAAACCCCCTTCTTCTGGTTAGCATGGGGGAGAAAAAAAGTACACAAAAAAACACCCAGTAAGAGTGTTTTTTACACAAACCATCTCCTACCATACTACCGTCCTACAAGTATTTTATTTTTAACTAAGTGCCATCTACAGGGCACCCATAACTGCACCAAGTAGAGGTGACCCTATGTGATGCAAGTTGACTTTATAGAATTATATAGCCATAAAAGAAATTTGTCAATAGCGATTTTGCCTTTGTTTGTTATTCACCGTTACTTGGTAAAGACCTGTGACCAAGGCCGATAACAACTTCATTAAAATTTAAAAAACCTACTCCGAAAAACATTGCTACACTTAAATGCTCACCCCAGCGGGCAATTCCGATTTTACCGCCTACATTGAAGCCGACAGCTTTTTGCAAAACCTGTGATAGTGCTTCGCGAGTTGCACCTATCATTGCACCTTCCAGCACGTGAACGTTTTCTTTTATAATTCCCTCTCGCTTTGCAGCAACCAGCGCCCTTTCAATGATTTTTTCAATGGAATTTATCAAGTTTCCTCCGAAATCAACAGCACATACCTTTACGTTCATATTTCGAAAGGCTTGTTTAAGCTCAGCTTCTTCAGATCTTGTAGAAAGAGCCATTTTTATAGCTATTTTGGCTACATCTGTACTTTCCAAGAAAACACCCCCCAAGAAATATCATCCTACTACCATTATACCATAGCGCAGCGTAGCTGCAATCAAAAATTTTGCGCTTCTCTACATCAATCTGCTTATTAGAAAGGCAGCCAGAAAACCTACCAGCAATCCGGCATTTTCCAAGCGCGTTCCTAAATTGTGTGCTTTAGGTATAAGAGATGTACCCGTCATAAACAATATTGAACCACCGGAAAAGGCCATAATCATGCCTAACCAAACTTCACTTAAATTCCTTAGCAAATAATATCCGGTTAGAGCTGCAAAAGGATCCAATAGGGCGATAATTACAGCCAATACCATGGCAGATTTTGAAGTAAGCCCGGCTTTATCAATAAGATCTCTGGTAGATGAGATACCTTCCGGGATATTATGAAGTAGTACGGATAGAGCGATTACCACCCCTAATCGACCCTTGCCTGTAGCAAAACCTATTCCCATACTTAAAGCTTCTGGCAAATCATCCAGTGCCGTGCCGATTATTGCTCCTGTGCCGGGAGCTACAAATCTGGTCATTAAGTTCTCAATAAGATAAAAAAAAGCTCCTCCCAAAAGAAAGGCAATTGAAGTAAAGACCGGACCTGATTGTCGGTAAGCTTCATGCATCAAAGAATATGAAAGTACCGATAATAAAACCCCTGAACCAAAAGCTAGTACAAACGCCAGTATCTTGTCCGGAATGTTCTTTGTGCCCAAGTAACCGCCTAAAATCACAGCTAAACCTGATAAGGAACTAAAAAAAAATATTTCAAAAAATGTGTTCATGTTTAATCACCTAATAAATATTTTTTAACAGGAAAGCAGGATTTATGAAAAAATTAGTGAATTATAATAGTAAGCGGAGCGAAGAATTTAGGGTAACATTTAAGTGGGGGGGTTATATTGCCATATACCATATGCCCTTATTGCAATAAGCGCTCATACTCTGCAGCAGATTTGGAAGTTTGGACTTGCCCGTATTGCAATAAAAATATAAAAAAAGAAGAAAAAACGGAAAACGTGACAAAAGAGCAGGGTGAATAGCCTTGCTCTCTTTTATTTGCTAGGTCAAGTCTACTAATAATATTGCCCAAATTTTAAAAAAAAATTTCCGACACAAAATCATGCCAAAAATTTAGTAATATTGCCGCGATAGATTTTTATAGTTTTTATCAATATTTAAAACATATGAAGCTATATTAAAGGAATGGTCACCAATACGTTCCAAGTTGCTTAACATATCAAGGAAAATAACACCGGAACTTGGATTACATGTCCCTTCGTTAAGTCTTTTTATATGATTGATTCGCAAAGCTTTTTCCATATTGTCGATTTCCACCTCACTTACCAAAATTTTTCTTGCCGATTGCTCATCCCAATGTAGGAAAGAATAAATAGCCATATCAAAAGTTTCTTGGGTTTTTGAAGCCATTTCGAGCAATCCATTGATGGCTTCTTTGGTAAAAGGTAACCGATGGTCATCACGGAATTCAGCCAATTCCAGTATATTT
>CAZFME010000013.1:0-2388 GCA_964520055.1 uncultured Clostridia bacterium | reverse complement strand
TATAGCATGATCTCCTACACGTTCCATATCATTTACTGTGCTTATTAAATGTGTTATAGAGTCATATTCATCAACAGGCAAGGATGTCCGTGAAAGCAATGCTAAATAACGAGTAGTCTCCCGAGCAAGCTCATTGACAACAGCTTCCTTTTCCCTGACGAGTTTATCCTTATTCTCGTCATATTGAAGGAATATATCTATTGAGTCTTTTAAAGTATCTAAAGATAGATATCCCATCCGGGCGATTTCTTTTTTAACTTGAGTTAAAGCAAGAGAGGGTGTTTCCAGTAGTCTGTCGTCAATATATTTTAAGCCTCGCTCAACAACTTCTGGTTCTCCGGGAACGAGATGAGTCACCAATTTCACAAGCAAAAATACGAAGGGTAATTGTATGCTAGTATTAGCTACATTAAAAAAGGTATGAGCATTGGCAATTTGCCTTACAGGATCAGTGGAAGTTAAGGTTACGATCATTTTTACCAAGGGTAAGATCAACATGAATATAATTGCTCCTATTATCTTAGAAACCAAATGGAAAAGAGCAGCTCGTCGGGCACTGATATTAGTACCAATACTTGATATAAGTGCGGTTACACATGATCCGATATTATCTCCAAACAAGATTGGAAGAGCAATAGAAAGATTGACAAGGCCTTGACTGGCCAAGGCTTGAAGTATACCGACAGTGACACTGCTGCTCTGTACGATGGCTGTGGTAATAAAGCCACTAAATACACCTAGCAGAGGTTTTTTACTGAATCTAGTCATGAAGTTAATGAATTTAGGCATTTGTGCAAGAGGTTTCATGGCTATTTCCATTGTCTGCATACCATGAAACAAAAGACCAAATCCCAGTATTACTTGTCCAACAAATCTATATGTTTTGTTCTTACTAAAAATCAACATTCCTGTTCCTACACCAATAGCCGGTAAAGCAATATTTGTAAATTTGAAGGCTATTAGCTGTGCTGTCATTGTAGTACCGATATTTGCACCCATTATAACACCTATGGCTTGAGAAATGTCCATGATACCTGCATTCAAGAGACCAACTACTATTACAGTGGTGGCACCGCTGCTTTGAATTATTGCAGTAACCAGAGCACCCACAATAATTCCTAAAAAGCGATTCCGAGTGAGAAGTTCCAGTAAACTTCTTATCCGGTCACCTGCTGCCCTTTCCAAACCCTCTCCCATGAGATTCATGCCATATATGAAAAGACCCAATCCGCCGAACATAGTAAAAAACGAATCCAAAGACAAAGTATCCCCTCCCCTTAAAAAATGAGTCAATTTCAATTGTATCAAATATTACTTGATTTAACCATGATTCTACTATAGAAACCCGCATTTAATAATTTCATGGGGTCAATATATATTTTAAAAAAACATAGTTACACATAGATTCATCTATTCTGATAACATTATTGAAACTTAACATCACCTCTCTAAACGGCTGGATAAGAGTATCATGTGACGTTTTAACTAAGCTCTCGGAAAGGCCCTACTAAAAGTTTAGATATATTTTTAGGTTCCGATTAAAACCGAATCTTTTTTATAAATCTTTGTAGTTCTTATCAATATTTAAAATGTAGGAAGCAATGTTAAAAGAGTGGTCTCCTACACGCTCAAGGTTGGTAAGAAGATCGAGAAATATCACACCGGAACTGGGATTACATGATCCTTCATTAAGTCGCTTAATATGATTAATGCGCAACCTCTTTTCCATGCTGTCAATTTCTTCCTCATTTTCAATAATTTTTTGGGAAGTTGGGTTATCCCAATGTAAAAACGCATATACCGCCAGATCGAAAGTTTCCAGAACTTTGGAAGATATCTCAACCAGCTCCTGAATGGCTTCTTTGCTATAAGGTAATCGATGATCTTCACGAAACTCAGCTAACTCCAATATATTCATAGCATGATCCCCAACCCGTTCCATATCGTTTACCGCACTTATTAAATCAGTAATCGAGTCATATTCAAAGTCAGGTAGGGATGTGCGGGACAGCATAGCCAAATAACGTGTTGTTTCCCGAGCAAGATCATTGATAACAGCCTCCTTTTCCTTAGCCAATTTATCCTTTTGTTCACTATAATACATAAATGCATTTATAGAATCCCTTAAAGTTTCTAAAGCCAGGTTGCCCATTCGGGCAATTTCTTTTTTGACTTGGGTATATGCTAGGGAAGGTGTTTCAAGAAGCCTATCGTCAATGTATTTTAAACCCCGCTCAATAATCTCAGGTTCTCCGGGGATAAGGGATGTGACGAGCTTTGCAAGTAAAAAGGTAAAAGGCAGTTGGATAAGGGTGTTGGATATATTAAAAATGGTGTGGGCATTAGCAATTTGTCTTACAGGATCAGCGGAGGTAAAGGTTACTACCA
>CAZFME010000012.1:0-31117 GCA_964520055.1 uncultured Clostridia bacterium | reverse complement strand
TTTTTTTATTGCGTTTTATTAATACATCATATCTGGGCCGCCGGGCATAGGTGGCATTGGTTTTTCTTTTTCCGGAATGTCTGTGACAACAGCTTCTGTGGTTATTACCATTGATGCTATGCTGGCAGCGTTTTGCAGTGTTGATCTTGTTACCTTTGTGGGATCTACGATACCTTTCTTCATCATATCTCCGTAATCCTCACGAAGGACGTCAAATCCAACGCCTTTGTCACTGGTCTTTAATTTTTCCACGATAATTGAACCTTCATAACCGGCATTTATGGCAATTTGTCTTACTGGCTCTTCCAAAGCCCTCTTTACTATATTTATACCGATAGCTTCATCGTTTTCCACATCGAGTTTGTCAAGAGCAGGTATAGCATTTATAAAAGCCGTTCCGCCTCCGGGGACAATTCCTTCCTCAACAGCTGCCCTCGTAGCTGACAGAGCATCTTCAATACGATTCTTCCGCTCTTTAAGTTCTGTTTCAGTTGCAGCACCGACTTGGATCACGGCTACTCCACCGGCCAGTTTTGCCAACCTCTCCTGGAGCTTTTCCTTATCGAAATCGGAAGTAGTTTCTTCAATCTGGGCTTTGATTGAATTGATGCGTTTCTTGATATCTTCAGTTTCACCGGCACCATCAACAATTGTGGTGTTCTCTTTGTCGACTCTTATCTGTCGTGCTTGACCGAGCATATTTAAATCAATGTTCTTGATGTCTATGCCAAGGTCTTCGGAGATTACCTGTCCGCCGGTTAAAATAGCAATATCTTCCAACATGGCTTTCCTACGATCTCCAAAGCCAGGAGCTTTAACGGCTACACATACCAATGTTCCACGCAGTTTGTTGACAACCAGGGTCGCCAGAGCTTCACCTTCAACATCTTCTGCAATTATCAAAAGTTTCTTGCCCTGCTGTACTAATTTTTCCAGAATGGGAAGCAAGTCCTGAACAGCTGTGATTTTTTTATCAGTTATCAAAATGTATGGCTCATCGAGAACAGCTTCCATCTTTTCTGTATCAGTTACCATATAGGGAGATATGTATCCCCGATCAAATTCCATTCCTTCCACTACTTCGAGGGTAGTGCCCATGGTCCTAGACTCTTCAACGGTGATAACCCCGTCTTTACCCACTTTTTCCATGGCTTCGGCAATAAGCTCTCCGATTTCTTCATCAGCAGCCGATATGGATGCTACTTGGGCAATAGCTTCCTTAGTTTCAACAGATTTACTAAAGGTTTTGATTTCATCCACTACTGCATTGACTGCCTTTCTAATGCCTTTTTTCACAATTATCGGATTTGCACCTGCTACTACATTTTTCATACCCTCATGAATAATGGATTGAGCAAGCAATGTTGCAGTGGTGGTTCCATCCCCGGCTACATCCTGGGTCTTTGTAGCTACCTCTTTAATGAGTTGGGCACCCATATTCTCAAAGGGGTCTTCTAACTCAATTTCCCTTGCTATGGTAACACCATCATTGGTGATTGTCGGAGTTCCAAATTTCTTATCAAGAACTACATTACGTCCTTTTGGACCTAAAGTAACTTTAACGGTATCAGCCAGTTTATCAATACCTTGTAACAAAATTCTACGTGCATCTTCATTAAATTTTATTTGTTTTGCCATTTAAAATCCCTCCTAACGTTTTTTATTCTAATATGGCTAGAACATCACTTTGTCTTAAAATCAAATATTCTTCATCATCAAGTTTAATTTCTGTGCCTGCATATTTGGAGAAAATAATTTCGTCCCCTACTTTTACTTCCAGTGGAACTTTTTTTCCTTCAATAATTTCACCGGATCCCACTGCGAGCACTTCACCCTTTTGGGGCTTTTCCTTCGCAGTGTCTGGCAATACGATACCTCCTTTGGTCTTTTCTTCTTTTTCCAAAACTTTGATGACAATTCGATCACCTAATGGTTTGATATTCATTGTAACCCTCCTTTTATAATTGTTACTAAATGTTTAAAGTAAAGGTTTTATGGTAAATTTTTTAGGAAACTTTTATATAAACCCCATTATTGATTTTTTTATTAGCACTCTCACCTGGTGAGTGCTAATTCCATTTAATATAATATATAAAGCTTTCACTAAAATCAATTTCCCATATTCTTGTTATTAAGGGAATAAACCGCATTTTTACCTATTTCCCTAGCTTTTTCTTAATATATCATGTTTTTTTAAATTAGAGTTCACTTTCATATATTCCCCTTAAAAAACTATTAATATACACAATTTATGCAAATTTATTTATATATTATCGTTTTTCTTAGTGACATTTCGTTATAATTAGATTATAATATGATATAAAATCAGATGTTTTTTGTTCTGTGGAAGTGTACCTAGGGTTCCGGCTTTGATGCGTCTGGTCCAAGCGGTACAGCTAGTCTTTGCTAGTACACCGTGAGTATAAAAGACTCCAGCGGCAGGTTCCACTTATGGCTTTGTCATGAGTAATCTGCTGTTTTTTCATACTTGGAGGTGATTATCAAAATAAGAGTGTGGAGTAGCTTTAATATTTACGAATTGAGTTGCTTGTCTGAAAAACATTACCTTTTATTGATATTAATCCTAAAAACATTAAGGAGGTTCTTTCATGTTTAAACCATCAAAGTTTATAGTTATACTTTTTGTATTTGTATTTACCGTGAGTGTATTGTCAGGCTGCGGTCAAAACCAGGCGGGGAAAATCGGCGACTCTTCGGAGGGAAAAACCGAAGAGGCAATTAAAATTGGCACCTTAGGTCCTCTCACCGGAGACATTGCTACCTATGGTCTAAGTACTAAAAACGGTGTGGAAGTAGCCGTGGACGAGTTTAATAAAAACGGAGGCATCAACGGCAAACCTATACAGTTGATATCAGAAGACACCCGCGGTGACCAAACCGAAGCTGCCAATGCCGCTTCTAAACTTATCGAACAAGATAAGGTCTCTGCCATCGTCGGTGGTGTGATCAGCTCTGAAACAATGACTGCAGGGCCAATCACCGAGGATGCTAAAATTGTTATGATTTCGTCTTCTTCGACAGCAGTCGGTGTTCCGGAAATTGGCGATTATGTTTTTAGAAATTGCTTATCCGATGAAGTTCAAGCCGTACAACTGGCAGAATATGCCGTAGAAGAATTGGGGCTTAAAAAATTTGCCGTAATGTTCACAAATAATGATTACGGTCTTTCTTTAAAAGAGGCCTTTGAGAAAAAAGCCAAGAAACTTGCCGAAGTAACTGCCATAGAAACATATAATGACGGTGAAAAAGATTTTAGAGCTCAGCTGACCAAGATTAAGGGAACAAGTCCTGACGCTCTCTATATAGCGGGTTACTATACCGAAGCAGCTAAAATAGCTCAACAGGCAAAAGACCAGGGTCTTGATGTTAATATTCTCGGTGCCGACGGTTTTTATTCTCCGGTTTTACTTGAGCTTGGCGGAGATGCTGTAGAAGGCTCCGTTTTTACTGCCGGTTTCTTTACCGATGATCCTTCTGAAAAAGCACAAAATTTTGTTAAGGCATATACAGAAAAATTCAACGCTGAACCCGATATGTTTGCTGCACAGGCCTATGATGCAGCCATGATCCTTCTCACTGCCCTTAAAAATGCCAATGGCGCGGGCGGAGAAGCACATCAACAAGAAATGTTAAAAATTAAGGATTTCCCGGGGATTACCGGTAGTACCTCTTTTACTCCCATTGGGGACGCTGTAAAAGACATAATCATACTTAAAGTGGAAAACGGGAAATTTACAAAACTTCGTTAAAAACATATTTTTATGATAAACTGTCAATGGATGGATATGATATGCTCCATCCATTGACTTTGCCCTGTGGAAAGGAATGGATTTAAGAAATGATTTTTGAACAGATAATAAACGGTCTAACGCTTGGTAGCACATATTCACTAATAGCACTTGGATACACGATGGTATATGGAATCCTGGAACTTATTAATTTTGCACACAGTGAAATATATATGATTGGAGCTTTTTTAGGGCTCGTAATGGTATCAGTTTACAAGCTGCCATTTGTTGTAGCGCTTTTTGTAAGTATGGTCGGTTCATGTCTCTTGGGTATAACTATTGAAAAGACTGCTTATAAGCCTTTAAGAAAGGCCAACCGAATTGCACCGCTTATCAGTGCAATCGGAGTTTCGATATTTTTGCAGAATACTGTTTTAATGTTGGTAGGCCCACAGGCCAGACCCTTTCCGGCCGGTTTTTATATCACAAATTTAAAATTTGGTAGTTTACGAATTTCTTCATTACAGCTTTTGATTCTACTGGTATCTGTAATTCTCATGGTAGGACTGCATTTTTTAATACAAAAAACCAAGCTGGGTCAAGCTATGAGGGCAACTGCTCAAGATAAAGAAACAGCTCAACTTATGGGAGTCAAAATTGACCAGGTTATTTCCTTTACCTTTGCTATTGGGTCGGCATTGGGGGGTGCCGCGGGTGTGCTGGTCGGAGTTTATTTTGATTCTGTAGACCCCATGATGGGATTTTTTCCGGGTTTGAAAGGCTTTGTGGCGGCAGTGTTGGGTGGAATCGGGAGTATTCCGGGTGCAATGCTGGGAGGACTGCTTCTTGGATTAGTCGAAATGCTCGGAGCCGTATATATGTCTCGATACAAAGATGCCATTGCCTTCGCAGTTTTGATATTTATTCTACTGCTCAAGCCTACTGGGCTTTTGGGTCGTAGAGCTCAAGAGAAAGTGTAGGTGATATGCTTTGAACTACTATTTTCAGATATTGACAATAATTATGATAAACTCTATACTTGCTGTAAGCCTCAATCTGGTATCAGGCTATACAGGCCAGCTTTCTCTGGGTCATGCGACTTTTATGGGTTTAGGCGCGTACGCCGCTACCCTGTTTACATTAAAGCTGCATTTACCTTTTTTGGTCTCTATTATCTCCGGTGCCACAGTAGCAGCCTTTTTCGGATTTATCATCGGAGTGCCTACATTGAGGCTCAAGGGCGATTATCTAGCTATTGCAACACTCGGTTTTGGAGAAATAACGAAGAACATTCTGCTCAACCTTAAAATCACAGGAGGTCCTATGGGACTTCGTGGTATACCAAAGGTTACGAATGTTTATGTGGCAACGGCAGCACTCGTTTTGGTCATTTTTTCTCTAAGCCGAATAATGAACTCCCGTGTGGGAAAATCCTTTATTGCTATTCGTGAAGATGAGCTGGCGGCCGAAGCTATGGGAATAAATACGACGCGATTTAAAATTCTCGCTTTTATTATAGGAGCATTTTATGCCGGACTGGCTGGAGGCTTGTATGCATTTTTGTTTCGATATATTAATCCAAAGGATTTTGGATTTTCGAGGTCAATAGAGATATTATGCATGGTGGTTTTAGGAGGTATGGGAAACACATATGGTGCCGTGTTGGGTGCATTCATAATAACGGTTTTGCCGGAGCTTTTACGATCGGTTTCCCCGATTATAGCTCAATACCGCATGGTTCTTTACGGTTTACTCCTTGTTATTATGATGATTGTGAAACCTCAGGGAATAATCAGTGGATCATCCCTTTCCAATAAATTAATACACAAAAAATCACTTGAGAAAGGAGGGCAATGATGGAACTGTTAGAAGGTAATAACCTTACCATGGTTTTTGGTGGTCTTTCAGCTTTAAACTCGGTTGATATAAAAATAAATAAGGGGGAAGTGCTCAGTGTTATAGGTCCGAATGGCGCGGGCAAAACTACTCTTTTTAACCTTTTGACCGGAGTATACTCTCCAACGAAAGGTAAGATCTGTTTTAGAAAGAGAGAAATTAAGAATCTAAAACCTTACCAAATCACAAAAATGGGCATTGCTCGCACCTTTCAAAATATAAGATTGTTCGGCGAAATGAGTGTCCTCGATAATGTCATAATCGGGCAACACTGCCGCACTAAAACCGGTGTTTTCGGAGCCATCTTCAAAACACCGGCAGTCCGTAGAGAGGAATTTCTTGTCAATGAAAAGGCTATGGATGTTTTAAAATTCGTCGGCCTTGATGATGTAAATCAAGAAAAAGCTAAAAACCTTCCATATGGTAAACAACGTCGCCTGGAAATGGCTCGTGCCTTGGCTACCGATCCGGAACTTATTTTGCTTGACGAGCCGGCCGCGGGTATGAACCCTCAGGAAACCAATGAGCTTATTGAACTAATTGAAAAGCTCAATAATATGGGGAAAACCGTGCTTTTGATAGAACATGACATGAAATTGGTTATGGGTATTTCTCAGAGGATTATGGTACTCGACTACGGCAAAAAAATTGCCGACGGCTCCCCTGATGAAGTCAAAAATGATGAAAAAGTTATAAAAGCATACCTTGGAGATAGTTCCCACAAGGAGGGTCAGGCATGCTGACACTTGATAACATAATAACTCATTACGGTAATATTCAAGTTCTAAATGGAATATCTCTTGATGTTAAACAAGGCGAAATAGCTACCATCATAGGAGCCAATGGGGCAGGAAAAACAACTACTTTAAAAACCATCTGTGGCCTTGTACCCCCTACTTCAGGGAAAATTTATTTTCAGGATAAAGATATAACGGGTAAATCTACCTCTGACATAGTGGAAGCAGGTATAGCTATGGTTCCTGAAGGTCGCAGGGTTTTCCCACGAATGACGGTACTGGAAAACCTTCAATTGGGTGCTTACCTTAATAAAGATCGACAGGAAGTAAAAAACGATCTCGAACAGGTGTTTAAACTTTTCCCCATCCTTAAAAACCGTATCAAACAAACTGCCGGCACTCTTTCCGGCGGCGAGCAGCAGATGCTGGCCATAGGCCGTGGGCTGATGGCCAGACCGAATTTATTGCTCTTGGATGAACCGTCCATGGGACTGGCACCTAAATATGTAGCAAATATCTTTGATATAATAAAGGAAATAAACCGGGCCGGAACCACTATCCTTCTGGTGGAACAAAACGCCAGCATGGCCTTGTCTGTAGCCCATAAGGGTTTTGTCCTTGAAACCGGCAAAATAGTACTTAAAGATACTGCGGAAAATCTCTTGAACAATGAGGACGTGAAAAAAGCTTATCTTGGAGAGTGAGTGCGGTGCTAAAAATCCAACATAACTTTAAGCATTGTGCCATAAAAAACCAGAGCCTTTCACCTGTATAATTGGTGTAAGGCTCTGGTTTTTTATTGTATAGCTCTTTTTTCCTTACAGTGTTGTATCTATAGATTCCTTAACATGTTCGATAGCTTTGGATGGAATAAGCTCTGTAATCAAGACTCCCGCCAAAACCAAGGCAAAACCTGATAATGTCTTTAAAGTCAAAGGTTCGCCCCATAGCAGGCAAGAAAAAATACCGGCAAAAACCGCCTCAGTGCACATTATTACAGCAGCATGAGCGGAACTGGTATATTTCTGAGCAATGTTTTGAACAACAAAGGCACCGGCAGTGCAGAATACCACACCATATAATATTGCACCCCAAGTTTTAGGATCAAAATTCAGCAATACCGGTTCATTCATTGCGGTCATGCCCATGGTGATTATACCTGACAATGCTATCTGTATAAAAGCCATGTTTATCGGATCTGCTTTTCTTACATAGTATTCGGTTAAAGTGATCTGAAGAGCAAAGCATACTGCACAGAGAAAAGTCAATATATCTCCCTGACAAATAGTCATATTCTCGTTAACGGAAACAAGACCCAAACCAGCAAAAGTTACTATAGCTCCTATGATTTGATATATCCCAGGAAATTTCTTGGTTAACCAAAAGGCAAAAAAAGGTACCATAACCACGTTACTGCCAGTGATAAATCCGGATTTTGACGGAGTTGTGTAAACAAGACCTACAGTCTGAGTTAAGAAACCTAAAAGCATGAATAGGCCAACAACCAGGCCAGCTTTAATATCATCTTTGCTCATATGCTTTATTTTCTTATGAAAGATCACAGCCATCAGCAATGTACTTAAAATAAATCTCAAACCGAGATACATTAAAGGAGTAATGGTTGATAAAATATTCTTTTCAACTACAAAATTGAGACCCCAACTAATAGCTACCAAAAGTAGGGCCCCATCGGCAATCAAACTTTTTCTCAAAACAACTCACCTCTAGATTTAAGAAACAATGATTAATCATTATAACATAGTAAACTCATTTGGGGCAAATTTCTTGGGCTTATTGCTGCTTTGAGAAAACAGCCTAAACGCTTACTCACTTAAAGATGGTTTAGTACAGAAAGTTACTCCGTTGAAGGCAACGGCACCTCTCCTAAAATAAGACTGTTATTTTGCTTAATCCTTCACTACGCAGGGGTTTGTGGCAATTCGGCGTCATACTCCCCTTGTGCGTTTATCTCAAGCTAAAAGCAGCAATGTTCTTGCCTAATAGGAAACGCTCTTGTCGTCTCACCTATTTTTGACTGTTCAAATATTGCAATATTACATCCCGTGCAATCGGACCCGCAACAGCACCCCCGGAACCTGCGTTTTCCACTACCACTGCAACGGCGATTTTGGGGTTTTGGGCAGGTGCAAAACCCACAAACCAAGCATGGGCTTTACCATGTGGATTTTCAGCACTTCCGGTCTTACCGGCCACTTCAATTCCGTTTATTGCAGTGGCTGTTCCAGTACCGTTTTTTACCACTTCCACCATCATAGCTTTCACCTTATCGGCTACTGTTGTGCTTACCACTTGAGTGCTATTCATGCTTGGTTTAATAGTCTTTATATTTCCCAATGGGGAAACAATTTTTTCAGCGATATATGGGGTTACCGTTTTGCCTTGATTTGCTATAATTGCAGCTACTTGTGCCATCTCAAGAGGTGTGGATAAAATCTTGCCCTGACCGATAAAAGACTCAGCCATCTCAATCTTGCCTCTGACTATTGACGGTCTGGGGAAAGTGCTTTTTGTCACAGGGATGTCGCTCTTATTAGCAAGATTAAATCCAAAGGCTTCAGCTATTGATAACATTTTTTCACGCTGCACTTTCTGCCCTATTTGAATAAAAACGGTATTGCTTGAGTATCGGAAAGCCGTGGACAAATCATACTCGCCGGGCCATAAATGCTGTGGGTCCCTTATAATACTACCGTTGACTTTTATATACCCCGGAGTATAAAATGTTTCATTTTCAATTTCAGGGTTATGAGTGAGGGCAGCTGCCAGTGTAATTATTTTAAAACTTGAACCGGGAGGATAAAGGCCTTGTGTAGCCCGATTTATAAGAGGTTTATTCTCATCTTTGGAGAGGACCTCCCAGTCTTTTTTAACATTTGACGGGTCATAACCGGGAGAACTAACCAAAGCTAGAATTCGGCCCGTTTGTGGTTCTAAGGCTACCAATGCTCCTTTGCGACCCCAAAACATATCGTAAGCAGCTTTTTGCAAATCTAGGTCAAGGGTGAGATACAGGTCACTTCCCCGCTCGTTTACCCCCAGTATCTTTTGGCGCAGCAGTGTGACAGGGTCTTTTTCGGATATTCCCAGTAATTCGCTGTTAAAAACATTTTCAATGCCGGCTCTGCCCAGGATGCGATCCGAATACCCTATGAGTGGCCCTATTGCTTTCCCGCCGCTATATATCCGCTTTTTACTTCCGTCTTCCAAGCCGGATTCTGCCAAAGGTCTTCCTTTGCTGTCGTAAATGGCTCCCCGCATCACTTTTGCTTCCTGCTCCCACAGCCGGCGATTATATGAACTCTTAATCAGCCTTTCACGCTCAACTGTGATAAAATACGTTAAATATAATATAAGTGAAATAAAAAGTGCACAAAAAACGGTAAAGATCAGTTTTATGTTTCTATCAAGCTTCTGCATCTGTTTCACCGCCTGAGGCTCTCATCTTTATACCGTTTAGGATTCCCAGTGAGATAAAACTCATCACCATTGAGCTCCCCCCATAACTCATAAAAGGCAGTGTGACCCCTGTCATGGGAATCAGCTTTATCACACCGCCGATGATAGTAAATATTTGAATTCCGAAAAACACTGTAATACTTAAAGCTGATAAGCTTAAAAAGCTGTTTTTTACGAATAGAGATATCTTTATCCCTCGATATACCAATAAAAAATATACCACAATAAGTGCCGTTGCACCTAAAAAGCCAAACTCTTCAAAAAATGCCGAAAAAATGAAGTCTGTAGTTACTGCCGGTATGTAATTCGGACGCCCCAGCCCCAGGCCAGTACCAAAAAACCCGCCTTCAGCCAATGCGAACAGAGATTGTACGATTTGATAACCCTTACCGGGGACGTCTTCCCAAGGATTGAGCCAAGCCTTTGCCCTGACTCTAACATGACTGAAAAGTTTATAACCTAACAAACCCGCAATACCCGCTCCGATAAATCCCAGTATCGTAAAGTCCCAGCGGGAAGTAGCTGCAAATATAATTGCAATCGCCGTAAAGTAAAAAAGCATGGCCCCACCCAAGTCTCGTGCTGCGGCTAAAAGGCATAGAATTATAAGTATTTGCCCAAAAAACCATATTTGGTTTTTGATTTTGCCGTTTCTTAAGCTCTCTGCTAAAAAAAGGCTGTAGGTTATTTTTGCCAGCTCTGAAGGCTGAAATGAAAAATTCTGAAATACTATCCAACTTTTCGAACCCCAACGTTCCACCCCAAAAACCAAAGGTGATATTAATAATAAAACTGTGATAGTGAAAAAATAAAAAGAGCCGACCTTTATTTCCACCCAAGCTTTAGATGCAAATGAACTTATGAAAAATAAAAAAACTCCTATACCAAACCAAGTAAGCTGCTTTACAGCAGATTCGGGGTTTAGCCTATAAAGCATTATCAGACCTAATTGGGCTATGAAACAAGATAAAATAAGCAATGCAGGATCCTGATTTAGGAATAAATAATTAGTTAAGAAATACCCAGTAAACATTATTACTATAAATATTATACCGCCGTAAATAGGCACGGGAGAAAAAGAACCCTCAAAAAATGAAAGTAGTAATGATGCCATAGTCCCTATTAATGCAGTTATCGCTATATTCTTATTATAAATAGCTTCGGTCCCTGGCTCCAACGGTTTCACCCCTTAAAAATGTAAGTTTTTTTGTGCCTAGTAGGATTTCATCATTTTCTCTTAATTTCATTGGCCTTTTAATTTTTTTGCCGTTTAAAAAGCTGCCATTTGTGCTGTTTAAATCTTGAATAACTAATTTGGAACCCCTTTTTGTAATTAAAGCGTGTTTACTTGAAATAAAGGGGTCGTCGATGATTATATCCGCATCTTCAGCTCTTCCTATAGTATTTATGTCAAATAGTGAGTAGGTTTTGCCGTCTTCGTCTGTTAAAACAAATCCCGTTTCCCTGGGCTTGCTTTTTTCCCTCCTTAAATCGGCCACCATTATTTTTAAAAAGTTGAACAAGAAATAATAAATCAGAACGATAAATGCGTATTTTAGCGCCCGTGACAGCAGTTCAAACACTAAAACCACCTCTCGTATTATTATACCACAAATCGTAATTGGTAAACCCTGGGAAAAATCTGCCCTGAAACTTACAGTATAAAATATTGCAAAAATCCTTATCATAAAAGTAGATAGGAGGGAAAAAAGCCATGAAAAAAACATTAATACTGACTTTAATACTCTTTTTAAGTTTTTCATTGGCCGTCAGTGGTTGTACTACAACTAAAAAACCCGCTCCAAAGCCGGCTCCTCCTGCAAAAATGACTCCTACACCTAAAACTCCGACTCCGACACCGGCACCGACTAGAAAGCCTGCGGCGCCGGCCCATACTCAGGCCACAAAATTGGCTAAGGCCGCAGAAGAAGTTGAGGGTGTTAAATCGGCCACCGTTGTTATTACCGGTTCTACAGCCATGGTGGGATTGGAAACAAAGTCGGGTATTGAAGCTAAGAAAACCGAAAATATTAAAACTAAAGTGGCCGATGAAATTAAAAGAGCCGACACCAGTATCAAAACCGTCAGTATTACAACCGATCCAAACCTCATCACACGCTTAAAAAAAATAGCCAAAGGTATAAAAGATGGAAAACCGATTTCCAGTTTCACCGACGAATTGGCCGAGATTACCCGTCGCATAACTCCGAAAACCAAGACGAAATAAATTAAAAAGTCCTGTGACTTGACATCACGGGACTTTTTTTGAAAAGACCAGTTGTATTTTGTTTAAACGGCTGGCTGCTTTTTTAAAAGCACTTTTTCCATTAATTTTATTGATGCATCGTTTATCAAGTTAGGATTTGTCACAAAGTGATATATTCTATATTTTTCCAAGTTCGCAATTAATCTGTCCATCTCATCGAGATTTCTTTGCCTCCATAATGCGACTAAAAGCCTTTCAAATTTAAGTTTTGTAGCAAATACGGCTCTCAGATTTTTGTCATAGGATTCGCCTGATATTATGGCTTTGATAGCCTCAGTGGCACTTATGACAGCCATATCGATACCGCCGCCGTGTAAAGGAGATGTGAGACCTGCTGCATCTCCCACCAGCAGAATATTATCGTGTTTTAGCTTTTCTGGTATTGCCGTAGGACATATGCCACCGATTTTTCTTAGTATTATATGGTCACTCAACCCTTCTTCTTCCATCACTCTATCAAGCCTTACCCATAGCCTGTCATTTCGCACAGGGTAAAAATCTCCAACACCCACATTGGCAATACTCTTACCTTTGGGGAAAATCCAGTAATATCCCCAGAAATCCGGCATCAGACCGACTTTCAGACAGTTTTCAATGTGGGAAAAATCCCCCTCCATTGTATACTGAACCGTTTTACCTGAGCTTCTCTTGTAAAAATTTGAAAAGCCATAAGCCCTTGATGTCACTGAAGGAGCGCCGCTGGCATCAATGATATAATCGTATTTGTTTTTAAGTTTGGCCAATTCTTTATGTTGAACCAGTGAATTCTCTTTAATTTTGACTCCATTACTTTCTGCTTGCTTCGCCAGTGCTTTTTGCCAAAAGGGCCTGTCAATCATCCATAAGTTTAACCGACTGGCATCAACCTTGTGTGTAGATTTGGCTTTTATTATGATCTGTTTAACTTTAAAACGTACACCTGCACTGGGTTCTCCCAGGAGTTTCATAGTATCGAAAAACCCCTCGGCACATTTGATATTTTCACCGATCCTGCCTTTTTCAAACAGGGTTACATCCAATCCGCGTCCGGCGGCTTCAGCAGCCGCACAAAGGCCTGCAGGACCTCCGCCTATAACCAAAAGTTTCAAATAACCACCTCCACTGAATTAAACCTGATTTATCCACCGGTCTATATTTTGTTTTACAGTCAGAACACCTTCAAATAGATCCCCTTTTTGCCGTATGCGGCTGGGTATGGATTTTATGTTAAACATATTTGCAGTCACACCTTGCTCAAGTTCAGACCAAGTTAAAGGGCATGATACTGGTGCTCCTTTTTTCGGCCTTGGACTATAAGGGGCGACAATAGTCTTTCCCTTTACGTTTTGCAAATAATCAAGATACAGTTTCCCCTCCCTTTTAGATACACTCCTTTCTGTGGTAGTGATATCCGGAAAGCTACTTTCAATTACCAAACAAAATAGTTTTGCAAACTCTCTTGCCTGCTCATATGAATATTTTAGTGCTATGGGTACATACACCTGTAGGCCCGTGGAACCTGAAGTTTTCGGGAAACTTACCAATCCCTCCCTATCAAACAAAGTTTTTAACGACAATGCCACTTTCCGAGCATCTTCGAAGTCAGTATTTTCCATTGGATCCAGATCAAAAATTACAAAGTCGGGGTTTTCCAAAGAAGACGTTCTTGAAAGCCACGGGTGAAGCTCTAGACAAGCTTGGTTGGCAGCCCATATCAAACTTTTTACCTCATTGATAATTATATATCTGGTCACATTTCCTTCATCGGAAATGATATCAAAGGTATTGAGCCACTGTGGAGCATAATCGGGAACATTTTTTTGATAAAATGCTTTGCCGTAAATACCGTTAGGATAGCGAGCAAACACCATTGGCCGATCTTTTAGGTGTGGCAGGATAATAGATGCCACTTCGGTATAATATTTTATGAAATCGGCTTTTGTAATGCCATCATCAGGCCATAAAATCTTGGAGAGATTTGTAAGTTTTTGGTCCTCCAATAATATTTCAGGCATGTTTTATTCTCCTACATATTATTATATTTCAATAAGGTTTTTTATCAAAGTCCCCAAGTTCTGTCCGCAATCATAAACCAAATTTACATTGATTGTTTTTTCCCTCTCTTATATTTTTACATTTTTATTTTCTGCATTTTTATAAAACTTACTCATATTATTTGCAATCCCAAGCTAATTCTAACGTAAAAAGTCGACTTTGACCCGGCAATATCTACATTTTGTCATGGTCAAAACAAAGTTGACCATCAACTTAGGGAAAATAAGATTTTTATGGTGGTATCAAAGTTGAATTTGAATCAATTTCTTAGGAAATAATAGTTACGGGTGATACTATGCTTGAACCATATGCTCCCTTTTTTCCCATGGAACCTATGAACTGCCGGGAGCCATTTGATGATACTGTTACCGGTTTTCAAATAAAATGGGATGGTGTTAGAATCCTAGCCCACTTGAAAGATGGTCATGTCCGACTATATAATCGTAAACAAAATATCAAAACCCGCCAATATCCCGAAGTAGCTTGCGCATTAGCCAATCTTATCGAACATGATATTATTTTGGATGGGGAAATGGTTGCTCTAAAAGGCGGTAAGCCCAGTTTCACTCAATTAATCCGGCGGGATTTCGCTGCGGATATCAGTACCATAAGGTATCTCTCGGGGAAAATACCTGTAACCTATGTGATATTTGATATTGTCTATGACAATGGAAAAGAACTTACAGATTACCCCTTCAGGTGGCGAAATGAACTGTTAAAATCACTTCTTCCCTCAAGGGACCCAATAGTCATAACAGATACGGTTTTGCACAGGGGTACGACATTATTTTCTGTCGTCAAAAGTGCCGGGCTTGAAGGAATAGTGGCAAAGAAATTGGATAGCCCCTACCGAATAGCCAAAAAAAGCCCTGATTGGTTAAAAATAAAGAACCGCCGAACTCTTGCCTCATTAATAGGAGGATATATCTTCGAGGGCCGAGAGGTTAGATCTTTATTCTTGGGTATATTTCAAGACAAGGATTTCGTATATATCGGTAGAGCCGGCAGTGGAATAAACAGGGAATCAGCCATTTTACTGTTTGAAAAACTACAAGGAATTACAACCGGTCATTGCCCTTTTATAAATCCCCCTGCGGTCGGTAGAAGAAAAGCTGTATATTGGGTCAGCCCTTGCATTGAAGTTATGATAGAATACATGGATTTTACCGATGACGGTTTCGTCCGTCATCCAGTGATAAAGCAAATCATGTTCTGATCATCCGCCCCCAGCGGCTTTCTTTTTTGCCTTGCTTTTAGCTGGAGCTTTGGGCTTCTCTCTTTTCTCTTTTTCGGCCAATTCAAGGCTTGCCTTTAAAGCCTCCATCAAATCTATAACTTTTTCCTCTCGGGGAACAGGGATACTTATCTCTTCTCCTTCTACTTTCGCCTGTATTATTTCAAGCATGGCTTGTCTATAATCATCGGTATATTTATCCGGATCGAAACTTGTAGATAAAGAGTTTACAAGTTGGACCGCCATTTTCATCTCATTTTCAACAAGTTTTGCCTGTGGCGAAATTGGCACTTCTTCAACCTTTCTTACCTCATCAGGGTAGAACATGGTCTCCATTACCAGGTGTTTTTCACCATAGGGCCTTATACATGCCAGGCTTTGCTTAGAACGTATTACTACCTTGGCAATGGCAATTTTGCCACCTTCTTTCATAGCCCTTCTCAGCAAAATATACGCCTTTTGGCCGGTTTCCTCGGGTCCCAAAAAATACGAATGATCATAATAGATGGGATCTATATTCACCAAGTCCACAAAATCTATTATATCGATGGTCTTTGTGGTTTCATCGGGAATACTTTCCAGGTCTTTATCCTCTATAATAACATATCGTCCTTTCTCAAATTCATATCCTCTGGCAATTTCATCATCCTCAACCTTTCGGCCACAGGTATCGCATATTTTTTCGTAGTGTATGGGTGTACCACATTTTCGATGGATTTGACGGAAACTTATGCTCTTTTTTTCTGTTGCTGCATACATTTTAACAGGAACATTTATTAAACCGAAACTGATAGAACCTCGCCACATAGCACGCATTATCTCACCTCTTTTATTTTTAAGAAAAACATATCATCATTTTATAGTATTGGTAAAAAGTCCATTAAATTATTATTATAACTCTATATTTTTAGGGAAATATAATATTACCTGTTGACGGTTAGCGAGGTACTTCATCCTAATGGTATCGATAGTTAACCGTCAACAGGTTTTTAAATCATATAAAACTGTCCATATTTATGATATAATGTTGTCCTAAGTAAATAGACTTAGCAGATGAACAGCTTAATGGCTCACTCAATGGATTTTAAAATAGGTATTCCTCGATGGCGGCCAACTCTGAGAAATATTGGAGCAGAAGGCAAAAAAGCTCTATTTTCCAGTAATGCTTCTTGACCCTGGGACATGTAACCATCGTCGATAAGGGACCTTGATTGGGCTTTAAAAAGGCTGTACAATAAAAAAACTATATAACTTGTTTCGGAGGGATTAAAAATGAATGATAAGGCTTTGGTAGGTATAATAATGGGCAGCGACTCGGATCTTCCTATAATGAAGGAAGCGGCAAAGGTATTGGGGGAATTTGGCATTAATTATGAAATCACCATTATATCAGCACATCGGACCCCTGAAAGGGCGTATGACTATGCTCGATATGCCGAAGCAAAGGGTATTGAAGTGATTATTGCAGGTGCAGGAGGGGCCGCTCACCTGCCGGGAGTGGCGGCAGCTATTACTGCTCTGCCGGTCATTGGCGTGCCTATCAAGACTTCCAGCTTAAACGGTCTCGATTCACTGCTTTCGATAGTACAAATGCCCCGGGGAATCCCCGTGGCCACTGTGGGAATAAACAACGCTCAAAATGCTGGCTTACTTTCGGCTCAAATAATAGGAATCAAAGACACAGATATTCGAAATAAGATAAAAAAGTATAAGAATAATATGAAGGCTGAAGTATCAGCCAAGGCGGAAAAGCTGGAAACCGTAGGATACCATGACTATTTAGGCGATATAGGTGATATGTAGTTCCAAAAAGGACAGGGCAATAGAAACTGTAATAAAAGGAGCAGATAACAGAAGTGACAGAGGACAGTTCTATTGTCACCTCGTTAAAATCCGAAGTGTCGTATAACCTACGATGGGTAATTATACATCTTCTTCTTCGGCTATAAAGAGATACTTAAAAGATTGAGAGATGGGAGAAAACAAGCATTTATATGAGCTCGGTTTTCTCCTATATTTTTCAGATTTGGTAAAATGCCTGCTTTAATCATTTCTATGCTACTCCATTGTCTACAATCTTCCATTTATTGCATCGATCACCCCAACGAGCTATTACTTTACCTTCCATCTTTATATTTACAACTTCACAGTGGTTAGGACAGCCGCTGCATTCGAAGCTATCAGCGGTAAATTTCATATCAGAAAGCCCAAATCCTTTGAATTGAGTTTTGGACACTTCTGCATCTTTTGCCAGTAACGCAGCACCTATAGCGCCCATGACATCATAATGCTGTGGAATGTATATTTTCTCTTGGAGAGCATCCTCGAAAGCTGCCTTCATACCGGCATTAGCTGCCACCCCACCCTGAAAAACTATGCGTGGGCGTATTTCCTTACCCTTTGCAATATTGTTCAAATAGTTTCTCACTAAGGCTTCACACAAACCCCGAATGATGTCTTGAGATTTGTAGCCTAATTGCTGTTTATGCACCATGTCCGATTCAGCAAAAACAGCACATCGACCAGCAATGCGGACGGGGTTCTCTGATTTTAATGCGTAGTTGCCAAATTCCTCAATAGGAATGTTCAATCGGTTGGCCTGCTGATCAAGGAAGGAACCCGTTCCGGCTGCACACACAGTGTTCATGGCAAAGTCAGTCACCACACCATCTCTAAGAATGATAATCTTAGAGTCCTGACCACCTACTTCAAGAACGGTTTGTACATTTGGGTCTTCTCGCAGAGCTGCCACCGCATGTGCTGTTATCTCATTTTTCACCACATCGGCACCCACAATAACACCTGCCAATTGACGACCGCTGCCTGTGGCCCCAACCCCCTTTATATCCCATTTGCCTTTATTTCGAAAGGAAAGCTGTTTCATACCTTCCTGCACAGCCCTTATTGGATTGCCCTGGGTCCTAATATATATGGCTTCTTCCAGGAAACCATCTTCATCTATTAATACAAGGTTCGTACTTACCGAACCTACGTCAACACCTAGGTAATACGACAATTAAGCCATCTCCTTTGCAACCTGTGATTTAACCCTTAAAGACCCGGTTTTTTTCCGTTTTGCTATAAGCAGATCTGTAAAAGCCTCCAATCGTGTTCTGAGCCCCTCTTTGCCCGTTTGCTCGTCAAGGCTTATGGTTAAAAAACCGATGCCATGCTCTTTGCATACCTTTGGAAGAATGCTTTTTGCCACGATTTCAGGTATGCAGGTAAAAGGTGAAAGCTGTATTATTCCATCAAAGCCTCTTTTTGCAAAGAGCACCGAATTTCCTACCGATTCCCTGCCATGACCGCCACACATTTCTTTGAAGTAAGGAGCAGCCATTTTTTTGGCATCCCTCTCACCGGCCATATGAAACAAGTCCATCACCGCATTGGAGATGGTGTATTCTGAGAGGAACATTGAGCGTTCTACATAAACTCCGAGCTCTCCTAGCATTTCTTCAATTTCCAGATTTGAGGAGGGCTCCATCAACACATAGATTTCTCCTACGATCCCTATTTTTATCGGGTCGTAATCTCTTTTTTCTATAGCGGCATATAAAAGTTCCGCTTCTCTTTCTATCTGCTTTAAATCACTGTAAGTCTCAGCCCCTGTAATCATTTCTATACATTTTTTATAAGTCTGTGAGGAGTCCCCTTTTCTGATTTCCAAAGGTCGCATCTTATGGGATAGCCGTTCGACCTTATCTAAAAGGACTAATTGTTTCCAGGTAAATCGAGCTATGCTTATATAATCTCTTAAAGTAAGTCGAGTATTTATCAGCTTTTTTATATTCTGCATTAAATCCCTGAAGTGTCTTCCGGGCGGTTCCATGGTAATCATCTCAAATTCGTATCCCAAGTCCTTTAGTATCTTTTCCTGAAGAAGTGTATACAGCCCAGCTCTACACGGTCCAACTCCGCCGGAAGAAACCAGTGTATCAGCTCCTGCTTCAAGAACTTGCATATATGTACCCAAAACAATCTTGAACGGATAGCAGGCAAACTCGGGAGCATATTTAGTTCCATAACTGATAGTTTCTTCAGTAGGTCTGGGAGGAATCACCACTTCATTTCCAAAGGTTGTCAGTACTCTCTCGAAGGGTATATAAGATGTCCCCATATAAGGAAAGGAAACTTTTTTCATGCCAGCGCCGCCTCTTTCTTTGCTTTCTTTATCTTAAGCATGTCAACAAATGCCTCGAGCCTTGTATTCAGGCCTTCTTGACCGGTATGCTCATCCAGTGTAATGGTAAGATATGGCATCTTGTAAATTTTAGCGTCAATTTCCATAAGTTTATCTACAATAAAATCCGGCCCACACCCAAAGGCAGTAACATGTATTATGCCATCCACACTTCGATTTTCAAACAAATAGTAGGCCGACCTTATCACTTCATTGCTAAAGGTCCAGAACAAAGTCTTTTTAAGCTTACCGGCCTGCTTTTGCTTATCCCTTTCACGGAGCATTTCAGGAGTCACCACATATACACCCATGTTTATCAGTTTTTTTATGAGATCCAAGCTTAGATAAGGATCATATAACATGTATGGATATCCTACAACAGCAAGATGTATGGGATTGTTTTTTTTCTGGCCTACAATCCCCAGAGGAGGAATTCCTCCCTGCAGGAACTGATGTGTATAATTTTTAAAACTTAATAATGCCCTTAAATATGCATTATAAGCCCTGAAAAAACCTTTTTTGAATTTCCTGGCAAGTCTCATGCAAATCATGAAAAGTTCAAATCTGCCCTTTTTCAAATCTATCCTTACTTCCAGCATATTTGTAAATTGCGATATAGAACAGGAAAGCATGTCAGGTAACCCTAAAAATTTAGGGCAAAAGGTAGCTTCACGCTTTATGCTCACAAGTCGGGGTACCAGTACATAATCAACCCGATTCATTATGTTTTTCACATGGCCGTGGAATAATTTTATGGGAACACAGGCATCGGTAATAGTATCTTCAATGCCCATATCCATGATTTCTTTTGTGGTTTTATCGGAAACTACCACTTCAAGACCTAGCTTTTTAAAAAAAGTTTTTACAAATGGGTAATAGGCATAGTAAGCCAATGCTCTGGGAATACCTATCTTCATTTAATATCTCTCCTCTAAGTTGCAATCATCCTCACAATATATTTCAACGGGGATTTTATAATTCCTGCATTTAAACCCATAAAAGGACGGAAAATGTAATGATATCATCACCAAATTCCGCCCTTTTAGCTAATCTATATGCTAGTGCTTATTTGCTCTGCAGGTATTCGTGTATCAACTGAGCAGCTTTTTTACCGGCACCCATAGCCAAAATAACCGTAGCGGAACCGGTGACTATGTCCCCTCCGGCCCAAACTCCTACTTTGGATGTCTTACCGTTTTCATCGGTGTCTATATAACCATACTTGTTGAGTTTAAGCTCTTGGGTGGCTTTGAGTAAAAGTGGGTTTGGCCCGGTCCCTATGGCAATGACCACTGTATCCATATCCAGGATAAACTCGGAGTCGTCTATGGGAACAGGCCTGCGGCGGCCTGAGGCATCAGGCTCACCCAACTGCATACGGATACATTCAATACCTTTGACCCATCCATCTTCATCGCCGATTATGCGGGTTGGATTTGTTAAGAAGTTAAAGATAATTCCTTCTTCTTTGGCATGTTCGAATTCTTCTTTTCTGGCAGGCATTTCCGCTTCAGAGCGGCGATAGATAATATAGACTTCTTCGGCCCCCATTCTAAGTGCGCAGCGGGCTGAATCCATAGCTACGTTTCCTCCGCCTACTATAGCTACTTTTTTGCCGACCTTTACGGGTGTATCGGTTTCCGGAAAACTGTATGCTTTCATGAGGTTTATTCTGGTTAAAAACTCATTAGCAGAATATACTCCCAGGTAGTTTTCTCCGGGAATATTCATGAATTTGGGCAGGCCTGCGCCAGTACCTATAAATACTGCGTCATAGTTATTTTCAAAAAGGTCATCTATGGTTAGAATTTTGCCCATAACCATGCTTGTCTCTACTTTTACTCCAAGCTTTTTTATAAAATCCACTTCTTGTTTTACTATATCCTTTGGCAGCCTAAATTCGGGTATACCGTATATTAATACTCCGCCGGGTTCATGAAAGGCTTCAAAGACTGTAACTTCATAGCCTAGCTTAGCCAAGTCTCCAGCACAGGTAAGGCCTGCGGGACCAGAGCCTATAACGGCTACTTTTTTGCCTATAGGTGAAGTTTGTTCGGGAGCTTTTATGCCTTGCTTGCGCTCCCAGTCTGCCGCAAAGCGTTCCAGGCGACCGATGCCTACAGGGTCTCCCATTCTTGTGAGTATACATTTTATTTCACATTGTTCTTCTTGGGGACAGACTCTGCCGCATATGGCAGGCAGGCTGTTGGTTTCTTTTATGACATTTATGGCACTTTGAAAGTCTTGTTGTGCTATGTGTTTGATAAAACGAGGAATTTGCACTTGTACGGGGCAGCCTTCTATACAGGTGGGTTTTTTGCAGTTTAGACAGCGACGAGCTTCATTTACTGCATCTTCCTCAGTATATCCTAACGCTACTTCGTTAAAGTTTTTGCTGCGTTTTTTAGGGTCTTGCGCAGGCATAGGTGTCTTGGTTTTGTTTCGGTTTATTGATGACATTTGCAGATACCCCCTTCATGCTTATCCATGGCTGTTTTTTCTTCGCTTTTATAGGTTTGCAACCGTTTTATAAGTTCATCAAAATCTACCTTGTGTCCGTCAAAGGCCGGACCGTCCACACAGGCAAATTTGGTTTCTCCTGCAACTGTTACCCTGCAGCCTCCACACATTCCGGTGCCGTCCACCATTATGGGGTTTAGGCTGACCATGGTGGGGATGCCATAGGGTTTTGTTATTTCTGCTCCGATTTTCATCAGTATAGGTGGACCTATAATGATGATTTCATCGAATTTTTCTCCCTGTTCGAGGAGCTCTTTGAGCACCACCGTGACAAAGCCATGCCGTCCTTTAGTACCGTCGTCGGTACATACATACATTTTGTCGCTGACGGCATCTATTTGATCTTCCATTATCAGCAAGTCGGCTGTTTTGGCTCCGATAATGCTTGTTACTTCAACTCCTTTATGGTGCAGCATTTTGAGTTTTGGGTAGAGTGGGGCTATTCCTAGGCCCCCGCCAATTCCCAGGACTTTTCTGTGATTTGCAAATTTAACTGCTTCTCCTAAAGGACCTACAAAGTCAGCTAGGTGATCTCCGACTTGAAGTGTTCCAAGTTCCAGAGTGGTTTTACCCACTTCCTGGAATACTATGGTCACGATACCCTTTTGTGCATCGTGGTCGGCTATTGTAAGCGGGATTCTTTCTCCACCTTCCTTGATGCGAAGAATAACGAACTGCCCGGGCTCAGCTTTTTGAGCTACCAGCGGAGCATCTATCATAAATTGTTTGATAGACGGTGCTAGTTCTTTTGTGTCTAATATTCGGAACATGATAAACCTCCTAAGTTTTTATATATATTTGTTTTTATTACCTCTCTTTAAAATAAATATTTTTTGCAACAACATTTACCTTTAAGACATTTATAGCAGTCATATGTTCAATAACTTTAGCTACTTTTTTTTGTGTCTCTACAAGGACTGGCTGTAATGGAATCCCATATTCAACAGTCAGTTCAAGTTTTAATACTATCCCACCTGTATAGTTTTCAATGAATACCCTTCCACCCGGACCAATCCCAGGTATCTGCCGTGCAGTATATAAAGCAATTTGGTTAACGGTAGTGTCATTTATGGTATATCTACCCATATAGCTATATGTTGGTCTGACAACGGACTTTTCTTCCAACAGTTCTGAAGGTTTACCCTTTCTCTTTCGAAATATTCGCAAAGGATCCAGAAAAAAACCCGAAAAGTCCTTTTTTATTTCAAGAGTTGGAACTGGAATTACATGCTTTCCGGCTGCTTTGCGTATCATCCTGGCTGTATTGATTTCTCGATTCGAAGAAATATCCTCAATTTTGATAATTGACTCCGGCAGCGGTATGGAAAGGGTTTCACATATTGCCTTTATCATAGAATCAGATGTGCCGAGAATGAGAAGGCTGTCCACCTTCATCTCTGAAAGCTTGCCTTTTACTTCATCGGCATGGACAGGATCTTGAAAGATAGCTCGCCGGATAGCCCCTAAACGCGTGGTTTCCCGTTTTGCAGAATAACCGGCCAACACCCTACTACCATGAATAAGAAGTCCGTCATCTATTATAAAATCTATTTCATTTTCTTTCGCAATCAATTGGGCCTTATGGCTTTTGCCTGTGCCGCTCTTTCCTATGAGAGCCAGGGTTCGCACATCTGCACCTCCAAATTAGCATCTTCTATATTATAGCATTATTTTGGAGATATTTGTATAGATGGGCGAAATCTCATCGTATCAAATTGTAGGGAAGTCAAACATTTGTGACACGGCCTCATGAATATTTGCTTTAAGAAAGCTGCTAATTAAAACCAACTGCGTAAAGAAGGAATGTCAAGAGGCAAAGCGAAGCGTATCTTGACATGTATGAGTGAAGCAGTATAATTGTTAAGCAGCATTTTTAGAGCTTATGTAGCTCTCGATACTTCATTTGGGGTTTTCCTTGCGATGTCATTAACCCCATATAAACCAAGCGATTGTGAGCGTACCTTAGACTAAGATAATTTTAACCCAAAATGACACGGTAGAGTGCCTGTTTGAAGCTTGTGAGTAAAAGTAATTTAAAGATTCTATTTCACACCCCGATGAATCAACGGTTTTTAGTCTTACTCCATCTTTATCGGTTACAGTGGCATAGCCTCCTGTTATTCTAGCCAAGACCTCCAAAGAGTCTATTAGTGTTTTTTGTAAATTTTCACATTTCATTAAGGACACCTCCGTGGTTATTGACTAGACTACTTTATAATTCGACAAAGGCGTTTTAAACTCCTTTTTGCTAAAAAAACAAACTAATAGATTTTTTATGCCCTTATATTGTCACTTTGCTAAATATCTGCTGAAAAAAATTGAGACCCACTTTTAAATGGATCTCAATATTATTTTGCTTTCCGAAAGTCTTTATTAGTATTTCACCGGTTTAAAATTATCCATTAAAGTATCCCAAAATGATGGGTTAGAATAACCTAATCTCCACAGAGCTACGCCTTTCAAGCCTTTTCTTATAGCCAGCTTAGCTTTCGCATCCACTGAATAGTTACTTTCCATCCATATTTCATGTAGCGCTCCGTTTGCATCAGTATATGTTCCGCAAAGGAGACCCGATTTTTGATCAAGATTGAAGCTTAAGCCGTATTTTTTTGAAAGCTCATCGGCAAACACTAGATATGTTGCATTGTTATTTTCCGCAATCACAGTTTTTCTTGTCTTCCCCACCCAATCATAACCGTAGTAACCTATGCCAAGCACCACTTTCTCTGGGGGGATGCGGGCTATGGCGTAGTCGACCACATCTTCCACCCAATCAATTCCCGATTGGGGACCGGGTGTACCGGGATTTTTGTCATAGGCCATCAATACTGCAAAATCACAGTTCTGACCCAATGTTGTATAGTCATATGCAGGCCACCAGTCGGCTTGCTCGGTTTTAACCGGCAGCGACAGATTTAAGGATTTGTTTTTAGTTTTTAATTCACTGTAAAGGCCTTTGATAAATTCGTTGAAATTTTTCTTATCTGCAGCCTTAACTTTTTCAAAATCTATATTTACGCCATCAAAACCTTCTCTTTCAACAACGGCAATTATTTGGCTTGCAAGGCATGCCCTGGTTTTGGGCGTGGCCAACACCTTTTCAAGTATTTCTGAGTTACTTGAAAATACAAGCATATGAATTTGTATGCCATTTTCTTCGGAAAGCTTAATCACGTTTTCATACCCTTCGGGAACGTTTATATATTGTGCATTATCTCTGTCGGTTAAATCACCGTTAGTATCCAGAGTGTACCATTTGACCGCCGTAGATGACATCTTTTCAAGGTTTTTTAAAAAGTCTTCATATGACTGAGAATAGTAATAACCCATTATGTATTTTGAAGGTTTTTCATCGGTGTTAATTAGTACTGTTCGAACGGCATTGTCCCACATTACGGCTGCACCGAAGGCTTCACTAAAAAATCGTATAGGTACTAAGGTTCTATCATCCCTAATAATAGGAGGCGTGTCCAATTCTAACGGAGTTTGGTTTACGTAAGCGATATTATTCCCAATTTGCAAGATTACAGTTTTATCCTCCTTGTAAGCTGTAACGGTCTTGGTGTCTTGATCCCATTCGATTTGCGCCCCTAGGGCTTCACCGATTTTCCTGAAGGGCGCTAATGTTCGATCGTTTTGTATAATTGGTGGTACATCAAAGTCTAAATTTTCTCCGTTCAATAATACCCTTATAGAGGCTGCGGCAATGCAGGACTTTGCAGGTATAAAAACCATAAAGCTAAGTAAGACGATAAAAACCCATGTAAGTAACCTTCCCCAGATTCTCCGATTATTCATCTCTATCTCCCTTCAGCCCAATATATATCATAAATAATATAATACGGCATATATCAATCGATGTGGGCCTGATATATGCCGCACGAAGTTTTATAAAATTAACAGCTCTGGTTTTATTATAAATAATTCACGATCATGATTCAACAAGAATGAGTTGATTTAATGTAAATGTAATATTATTATAAAATCTTTTATGGTTCCCGCCAACTGCACTAAAAGTGCCATATAATAGTCGGATACCACCTTTTTAAATTCGTCCACACTTGGGATATGGGGAGGACACATCAGCCGCCGCCCGTAATCCCTTCAGCCTGAATAGTAATAGCTACATTGGAATCTCACCCTTTCATTCACTACAATGTCCCTTGTGTGTATTATTTTGCCTCAATAATGCCTTCAAATGCCAACGCCATCCGCTGAATTTCTTTAGCCTTCTCAATTTCATCTATTATCTCCACCGAGATTATCTCCTAACCTATACTGATAATTAAGTATACCTTATTTTCCCACAGTAAAGCAATTGCTTCAATTGATAAAATGGCACAATCTTCTATAAAGCTTCATACGATATATTAGTAAACAGAAAGGAGAGGTTGTAATGAGCGAGACACCGGCAACCCAACAATTTCCGTCAAGGAGAAGATTTCGCTTTCTTTTCATATTTCGCATATCACCCGGTTTTTTCGTAGGTTTTGTCCCGCGCAGGCACGGTTTTACTTCGGATTTCTCGCAAGATTTTACCCAGGACTACTTTTACCACGATGATGACATGGCCATTCAACGCATTAACGAACAGGAATATATGTTCCTGAGAAGAATAGGCATTACTGAAATAGATGTAATGATGTAAATTCATGAATCATTAGAAAAACCCCCGGTAAAATTTTTCCGGGGGTTCACCTAATTGTGGAAAACACGAGATTATGAAGAAGTTTATTCTTATGAATTTTTTGAAGCTTTTATTGACACTATATTCCATAAAAAACAATGGTGCGCCTGGAGGGACTTGAACCCCCGCAAAACCCAGCTCCGGAGGCTGGTGCTCTATCCGCTGAGCTACAGGCGCACACGAAATATATATTGCATATAAAATGATACCTCAATTCGAGCTCCAAGTCAATGGTTTAGCTATCGCGCTTTATATTGTCTCTGCCTGCGATTTTATACATATAATATGCAACACCCATTACAACAGGTGTGAACCACTGGGTTAGAGTAACCAGTCCCAAGCCCCAGCGAGGATTTACATATTTTATTATAAATAAAGGATTCTCCCGCACCGTTTCTTCTATAAGAGCTCGAAGTATCTGATGATACCAGATAAAGGACCAAAACTGGTATCCCGGAGGGACACCCTTTTTTTGAAGATAAATAAATCGCAGAAGCAGTATCACACCGATGGATGAACCCATAAGCTGCGCAGGCCACCGGCCAAAGGAAAACTGAGTCATCCGACCCAATACTTCTTGATTAAATATATTGCCTATACGGACAATAATGTATCCAAAGGACAGGCCCACCACTGTCCAATCAGCCAGAACGTTGGGATTTACCCCATTCTTTTTACAATAGGACCAGCCCGCTAAAAGACCGCCAAGAAGTCCGCCATGCCAAGCTAGGCCCCCCTCCCAGACTTTTATTACGCTTAGAGGTTCCGAAATGAACCATTGTGGATAATTACAAAGTACAAACATCAACCTAGCTCCTATTACTCCAGAGATAATAACTATCATAACAAGATTCAGTATAAAATCTTCATCCAATCCAATCTTTTTACCCATTTTTAACAGATAATAAGAACCTACTAAAAACGAGATGGCCATAAATATGCCATACCAATGTACGGCGATGGGACCCAGTTTAAAGGCATAGGGGCTTAAATCAAGCAACATAATACTGACCTCCGGTTTAAAATATTTGTATAAATTAATCCGTATTTTCCTTTTGATTTTTTACAAAATAAGTCCCAAGGCTTTTGGCAATAAGTTTATCTTTATAGTATACCTCACTTTCAGCAATCACAAACGTACGCCCTCTTTTCACGATCTTGCCTATAGCAATGAGCTTGCCGTCCGTGCCACCGGGAGACAGGTAATTAACTTTCATTTCTACAGTAATTGTATTAATCCCCAGTGTCATTACAGATGCACCCATGGCTGTATCACATAAGCTAGCCGTAACACCACCATGAATTATGCCGTTACTATTGGTGAAATCTTGCTTGCTCTCAAGCGCTATTATCACCCTACCTTCGTCAGATTCTAACACTTTTATTCCCAACTTCTCATTAAAATGGCAATCTAAGTTTTTTAAATAATCATTTTCAAGCTTATTGTTTATAGTCATTGATTAACCTCCGTTTTGAAGGAATAATTGCTTAATTTCGTATATGTATCGTATCCTTTTACACCGATAGTCTTATTTTATAATATTAGCAGAACGCTGTCATAAAAACAAGAGCGGTGCAAAAAACAAAACCGGCCTTCGCCGGTTCTATGATGAAATATGTTCTAAATTGCAGTCTGTTTTACGCGCTCTTGGTCAAATATCCTATCTATGCGCTCTTTTTCATTGATTATTCGCCTTTCTTTCATATCATAAGCATATAAAGCACCATCCACCAGTTGTGTGACTAAATTCCCTTGAGCAGCCGGATTCCCTTTAAGGTGCGGTGCATCAAGGATTCCTAGTTCTACAGCTAGGGCAAGGGTTGCCGGATCCGTTAAAGGATCATCAACATTAGGGCTTAGTGACCTTATAGCTTCTAAAGTGATACTGGCTTCCTCAATGAGCTCATTCTTTCGCTCCTGTACCTTGGCGTCTTTGGTAATGTCCACAGCGCCCAACATTATATTTCTAACAACACCGCGCACTATCTTGCAGCTCTCGATAACATCATCGGCAGTGGCTGCATGATGAGCTTCACAGTAACCCACCACATGGTAAATATGTGGCCGTATAGCCATGGAAAGATAAGCTGATGCCGAAAGCTGCCCTTTGGCTTGGAAAAGATCCACCGGTAAGCTGGCAATTCCCGCCCGGGCCTGGCGATATACATTAAAGTCTTCATCCTGCAATCCTTCAATCAGTTCAATTTTTGCAAGCATCTTTGCAAGGTCCATAGCCGGCGAAATAGATGGGGGAACATTGAACATGTATTGTGCAATGTAGTCCTTAACACCCATTTTTTTTGCATTGTAAGCCGCCAGATATGCACTGACCACACCGATGGTATCATGGGCGTCCCGAAGGCTCCAATGGTGAGATTCATTAACTTCAACCGGAATTGACCGCTCGCCATGCCACTTCATCACCTGCTGATTTTCCCCAATGGCATCATTTACCGCACGGGGACCTCTCCGGTCCAAAACGCTGTACCAGTATAGCGGGACCGCACACCATGCATTTTTTATGGTTTCATTTAGCATCTTAGCAAAGGGGATGAGGTTCTTGGTACCACTATAACAGCGAAGAATCGGATAGTTACCCCTGCGGGATGCTGCATAAACCGCTTCAAAATCCTCCCGTGAGCGCAGTGGTACACCACCAGCACCATCTAATCGATGATCCATTTTATCTTGCTCAAAAAAGTGTTCCTGGGCATTTTGATCTGGTGCTATTGAAATGACATCCAAAACCCGGGAGTCGGCTATTTTCTCAATGGCATCAATGGTTTCCTTTATGGAAGGTAAACCAATATGATGGCGCAATACGGGGTACGGGTATTTTGACCATATCCTTGAAATAAGGTCTTGTGGATAGTCATCACTTCTTGCATAGCTGACACCCTTTAAAAATCCAATGACCTCATCAAGATCCTCTGTACCATCAAACGTCATTGAAAATATGCCGCTCTCCTCGGCTACTTTGGCAGTCGGTTCGGTACCGCCGAAAATCCACTTTATATCTTTTAAACCCAACAGAGTTGCTTTCCCTTTTAGCTCTGTCAGAACTTGTTTGAGTGGTTCGGGTGTGAGGCGATAACTCACTCCCACATAATCTGGTCTTTCTTCTTTCACGGCCTTGAGAAGTTCATCAATGGAAATTGCAGCCCCCACGAATTGAGTACCATATCCTTCCCGTTCCGCCAGGGATAAAAAGTTCATTATCCCTGCCACATGAACACAATTGCCTATTGAGGCGGCAATAACTTTTTTCATTATGCCACCACCTCCTCATCCCGGTTTCTGGTAGCCGTCAGTTCACCCAATTGAGCGAACTCAAGGATTTGAGATACAGACATTTCCTTAAAGCCTAACTTTTCGACAGTCCTGCCCTCCTGTAGGAAATTCCTGCCTGTCATAATATTTGCCAGCCGAATGATGGTATCAATGGCCGGGGTTTCAATTCCCAGTTTTTCAGCAATGGAGGAAATGGGGACCAGACTGCACGGTACATCCTCATATATATATCGCGTATCCAGACCTTTCGGAGCCGTAAGCCCCTTGTAGGCCGGATTGTTCTGAATAGCTTCATAAATGGACTCACCTTTGGCTCCATAGGATTCTTCCAGCCACTGTCTTGCTGAAACGGCTTTTACGCCAAGAGCCACAGCAACCTTCATTCTTTCCGAATCGAGTTTTTCAAGCATTTGACCGATGGACGGAGTTATGCCTTCCAAATAATACTCAAAAGTTTCGCCTCGTTCAATATGACCGCTGTTCAGCAATGTTGGTGCAGGATGAAATATAGCACCAAAGTTGTTGATACTGGTTTCCATCACATTCTTGGCCGGGGTAAACTGAGGATAAGCCCCGGACAGTAGCCTAATTACTTTCTGTGTGTGTATCGCCGGAATCGCTGCCAGAGAGACTTCGTGTTTTACGCTAAATATCCTGGCGCTTTTAGGGCCTGTTGCTCTGCAGGCGTAGATAAAAGTTTGGGCTTCGGCAACCACAATTTCCTTTTGACATCCGGAGCTTCGCAAGGTTTCATAAACTTCCAGCGCTCCAGCAGTTCGGCCGGGGTTTAAGACTATAATCTGGCCATCCTCTAAATAAGGTACCATTAACCTGGCCAAGTCATAATGACCTGTGGCCGGAGTAGTTATCATTATGATATCCGTTTCCCGTATAGCCTCCTTTAGGTTGCTTGTGACTAAATTGAGCAAGCCGGTACCTTCAATAAAACCGCTCAGGTCAATCTTGGGATCGTCTATCAAGCTTTGGATCCTTGCCTGGGTCCTATTATAAAGATTGACGGTAAAACCTCTATACGCCAGGT
>CAZFME010000011.1:0-31707 GCA_964520055.1 uncultured Clostridia bacterium | reverse complement strand
AAACTCATACATACTCTTTTCACCCCATCCTCCGGACGTGCGTGGGGCATGGCAATACCCGGAGCAATAACGATATATGGCCCCATTTCCTTAACATTCTTTACCATGGCCTCCACATATCGCTGCTCTACAAAATTGTTTTTTACAAGCAACTCACCTCCTATTCTTATAGCTTCTTCCCAATTACTTGCTTTGACATTTAGTTTTATGGTTTTTTCTGTCAGCAAATCTTTTAGCACCGGCTGGGCAACTCCCTTCGCATCAGCAAGACTTGTAAGATTTAAATATCTCGCTATATCCTTTACTAAATCTGTACGATTCCTTACTACACAGTTTCTTTCTATTATTTTTAGAAGACCTTCAATCGTCTGCGGCATTTTATTAAGTTTAGAGCTTTTTGGGGGATTTGTGCTTAGGAATTTATATATTTTAGCCACATCTTCTTCTAATAATAGGGGATTGACAACTATCTGTGGAATGTTTTTGCAATCTGTTGGAACTGTTGAGATAATAAGATCCAGCTCTTCGTCTTTACTAAATTCTTTTATCTGCCTACTGGCAGCTGTATCCAATATATCAATATTAGTAAACCTGCTTATTATCCTTGAAGATAACAGTTTTGCAGTACCTACCCCCGTACCGCAAACCACCACAGCCTTATACGTATTATTAATCACTATCTTATTTCTCTCCAAAGCTGCACCAATATGGATAGTTATGAAGCCTATCTCTTCTTCGGGAATTTTTGAACCGATATGAACTTCCAGGGGCTTTATAGAGTCTTTTACAACCTCAAATATACTGGGGTAGTTGTTTCTTATTTCCTGCAAAATCGGGTTTTTTAAGGGGAGATCATGTTTCAAACGATAAATAGTGGGCTCTAAATGTTTTATAAGGCCGTTGTACAGTTCTTCATCGGCGGAAAAATCTGCATTTAGCTTTTTTTCAATGCTTTTGATTATTCCGTCGGTTAAAATTTGCAATCTCATCCAATCCTGATTTGAAAATATGTCTGTTTCTGTTACCTTGCCGCCTAAAAGGTGTATAGTAATGTAGCCTATTTCATCAGTGGGAATTTTTATATTGTAACTTTTTTCTAATTGCGCCACCATACTGGCCGCCACCGCAAATTCTTTGGTAGGCTTTAGTTTTGATAATTCATCTGCAGGCATAACAATGTTTTTATCGAGCTGTATACGCTTTATGGCAAGGGCTAGATGAATTACTAAACCTGAGTATGCGCTATCCGTAAAAGTAGTTTTTAACTGTTTCTCGGCTGAGTGGATGCTCTCTTCTATTGGTTGTATTTCCATATCTTGAAATAGTTTTTTTATCTGCCTGTTTGTTACTATATTTATCCTGCGGTAAACTGGGGCTTTTATAAGGTTAAGTGCCTTTTCGATTTCCATGTTTTCAAATAATAGGGATGTGACTGCTCGACGCATATCCCTTTCACAGCCCTTTATTCTCATACCGAAACGTGGCAAAGACTCAAGCATTAGTTCGTGCTTTGAAAGCCACTTCCGAACAGCCTTCAGGTCATTAACCACAGTTCCTCGGCTTACAGAAAGTAGGCTTGCCATTTCATCAATAGTCATATAGTCTTTAGCCTGGAAAAGTTCGGTTAATATCATCTTTTTCCGCTCTTGAGGGGTTAAAACATAATCATAACTGTTGATTCCCTCAAGTAGTTCTAAAACTTTCTGCTTCTGATAATTTGACGGCAAATATCTAATTCCTGAATTCGGCTTTCTTTTCAATTGTGGCAATCCATTGTTCTTAAGGAAGTCATCAATTTCATCCAAATCGTATCGAATAGTCCTAGGAGATACATTAAAAATCTCGGCTAATTCCGATATTTTTATCGGTTTTTCTGTTGACATAATTTTGCTGAGAAGCTGTGTACACCGCTCGTCCATTAGCTTAAAGAACCTCCTTCATGTTAAATTATATATCAGACAAACTGTTATGAAAAGTCTAATATCTTTCAATCCAATTGTGGCAATTCTGTACTAATTATACCATAGAGATTATTGTTTATATATTAGAAACGGGGGAACACGGTAATTGCTTCCTCTATTTTTCGTTAAAGTATGGCCATATGTATTTTAAACAGCCAAAAGCTGAGTATAATCAGGTTTGTGACTGTTTCCGCCAATCACAGGAATAAGTTAAGTCCATATAGCACTGCTTCTGCTTTTTGCGGTAAATCGATTCATCGTGATGGGAATTATTATAAATATTGCAAATAATTTATATAAGGAAACAAAAGCCTACAGGCCGCAAATAATGCTGCCTGTAGGCTTTTATTAACCAAAGTTCTTATTAAGTATCCTCTAATGGTAGCAACACAAATTTTGGATTCTAAGTAATTTTAATCCTCAGGAGAGACGAAAGAATATTGATTATTCTTGAGGATCTTTTTCATCGGTGGATTTTTCAATATCAATTTCTTCATATAGCTCCTTTATATATTTAGCTTCTTCTTTTAAGCCTTTTGATTCGAGGTATGTAATGTATTTATCACAAAATTCGTGAGAAATGAGCTGTTGTATATTTTCCAGCACAATTTGACTATCATCCAGTTTTCGTGGTAGGCTCTCAATATATCTTTTTACTGTAATTAAAAAGATGTTTTCGATTACATTTAAATGAACTCGGGTTAGCATGAAGAAAAACTCTGTTATTTTTGCGAGTCTATTTTTTAAGTCTTCATCTTCTGTTGTTTCTATTGTTTCCATTAATGATTCCATAATACAATTATATATTTCTGCAAATAACATATCTTCCCCTAAAATTTCATCTATTGCCTCGAAAAACGGAATAGAAAAAAGCAATTCTTCATTTATGTAGGGTTTAGATTGAGAAAATATCTCGATTAGTTTTATTTGAAGTTTTAAAACGAAGGCATATATTATATAAAATGGGAAGTTAAATTCTATTTCCTCTTTTAAAACATATTCCAGGTCATCTTCAATTGCCTGTAGCATTTTTGAACCTAAGTATTCTTCGAAAATCGGATATTCCTCATATATATTATAAAATGTTATAACATCTTGGGCCTCCTTACCCTTGTCCTCAATAACTTGTTTTGCTTTGTCGCTTGCTTCACCTATGTCTAAAAGACTCGCTTGAAAAATAGGTACTATAAAGCTTTGATAGGTTTCATCCATAAGACCCATGGAAATCCAGTGGAGTATGTTTTTGAATTCATCTTCGGTATAATCAAAGTTCCGAAGTAAATATGCCAGTTCGAGAAGATTGTTCTCCATAGAAAAATCTTCAATAATCGCATCCAGGATTGTTTCCGATTGTTCTATATCGTCAAATTCTATTTGCACCAAAAGGACACCCGGTATCCGAAAATTTTTTAATTCCTTTTTCTCTCTAAGAATGTCAATAATCTTTCTGTTTAGTTCAAAAAAACTGCTATCAAAAAGTTCTTCTTCCTCTTCCCATGCCTCAATCATCAAGGCAGATAGCTTTTTCACATCTGGTTTATCATCTTTTTCTTCAAATTTAATTCCATACATTATGCTAATTACCCTTATAAAATTCCTTCCATAAGCAGTAATTCCCATAGTATTACCAATTTCCTTCATTAAATTCGATTCAACGTTTTCTACTGCCGATAAACAGCATTTCTTGTATTTTTTTCCACTTCCACAAATACACTCATCGTTTCGCTGAATATTAAATACATTGGGCATTGTTTGACCTCCATACTCTTTAAAAAACCTTGTTGTTGCTCTTTTACAAATGCTCCTGTCCATCTTACCATAATAGTTTGCTCTTCGTCTACATTTAGCTGAGTTTTTGAAGAAACGAGGGGTTATGGTTAGACCTCAAAACCCGCACCTTCCAGCATCATCTTGACTAGGTTTTTGCCGATATCGTGCAAAGCTTTTCAATGTTAAAATTCCCCCAGTTTCCTGAGGAGTTAGACGGTTAATCCATAAGTTCTGATTTATTATTTTGCAAGCTCTAATATATTAATTACATCTTCTTTGTATAACTTTTTGAATCTACCTACACAACTGCCCTTTGTGCATTTTTCTGCAATCAATTCAAAATCATCTGTAGGTAAGTTGTATTCTGATAAAGATGTTGGCATATTCATATCCTTTATAAAATCCTCAAATTTTCTAATGCCTTCCAAAGCTACCTGCTCTGAGCTTTTACCAGCTTTTAAAACTCCAAAAACATTTTCTGCAAATTGTACAAATCTGTTCATATTTTCTTTATATACATATTTCATCCATGCTGGAAAAACAATAGCCAGAGTCACGCCATGCGTGGTCCCATATAATGCTGTTATCTCATGTCCTATTCTATGAGTACCCCAGTCTTCTTGTCTGCCAAGCCCTAAAATCCCATTATGTGCAATTGTACCACTCAACATAATTTCTGCTCTTGCTTCATAATCCATAGGATTTTCTTTTAATTTATAGGCATTGCTCATTATAGTTTTTAGGGTGGCCTCACATAAATTATCCGTTAAGTCTACATTAGTTGTCTGAGTGAAATATCTTTCCAGAACATGTGATATCATATCTATTATCCCTGAAAAAGTTTGTTTATCAGGTAGTGTTACAGTGAGCTCTGGATTTAGTATAGCAAACTCCGGCCTTAGACAATCATGTTCAATGCTCATTTTAAACCTTCCATCTTCATTGGTAACAACAGCGCAGGGACTCATTTCGCTGCCTGAAGCAGGTATTGTTAGAACAGCACCTATAGGCAAAGCTTCGTTAAAGCTTCCTTTACCTGTAAAGCAGTCCCATACATCTCCATCATATAATACACCTACTGCAATTGTCTTTGCAGAGTCTATAACACTTCCGCCACCTACAGCCAAAATAAATGTTATTTCATTTTCTCTGCAAATTTCTATTCCTTTTCTAACCAGACTCAACTTAGGATTAGATTCTACCCCAGGTAGTTCAATAACTTCGAGCCCTTTATCTTTCAGAATCCCTATGACTTTATCATATAATCCGGTTTTCTTTATACTTCCTCCTCCATAATGCAATAAAACCTTTTTATGTTTATTATCTATAATATTTTTAAGTTCATCTACTGAATCCTTACCAAAAACTAATTTTGTCGGGTTATAGTAAAAAAAACTATTCACGCTAACACCACCTTATAATTTTATTTAACTACTTGTATTTATAGGTGTTAAACTTTTTCATTACCTCATCCATTTGAGATTCAGACAATAAATTTGGTTCTCCCAAAGTCTTTGTTAGATAATATATTTCAGATACAAACTCCAAATGCTCTGCAGTAGAAAATGCCCTTCCAATATCAGTTCCAAGTGCAATAAGGCCATGATTACCAAGTAGCACAGCATTTCTTTCACCAATTGCCTCCAAGGCATTTTCCGCTAATTCCCTGGACCCATATGTTGCATATTTTGCGCATTTTACATCATAACCTGCAAATCCTATTAAATAATGGACAGGTTTTAGGTCCCACCCCATGCAGGATATGGCAGTAGCAAATTTTGAATGAGTATGCACAATTGCATTTGCATCTTTCCTGTTTTTATAAAAGATCAAGTGCATCCCTAATTCGCTTGAAGGCTTAAAGTTACCCTCCACTACTTCACCATCAAGATTTACAATAACTACATCTTCAAGTTTTGTTTCAAAATAGTCTAACCCACTGGGGCTAATTGCAATCGTTCCTTCTTTTCTATTGAAAATACTGATATTACCTCCGGAACCAGTAGTTAAATTATGAGTAATGAGTTTTTTCCCATGTTCTATAACTAACTCTCTTTCCCTTTGCATTTTCATATTTATACAGCTCCTAATAAATTCTGACTATCTGATTCTAATAAAATTGTTCAACCTTTGTTTCAAAATACCTGTGAAGATCATAGGGAGAATAGATGCCTTTGTCAGTTACTACTCCGCTTATTAAATGGGGTGGAGTAATATCAAAGGAAGGATAGTAACCCTTTACCCCATCTAATGTGTTTTTTATTCCTCTGGCTTCCAATACCATTCTAGGATCTCTTTCTTCTATAGTTACTGTTGCAACAGTGTCATGCCCTTTATCTGGAATGCCTGTCACAAAATATGGGACCCCATGATATTTAGCTACAATTGCTATTTGATATGTCCCTATTTTATTTGTAATATAGCCATCCAGGCAAATAACATCAGCTGCTGAAGTAAACAGGTCTATCTTATTAGTTTTCATAATAAAGGCAGGCATATTATCTGTGATTACAGTCGTATCAAATCCCTGATCATGTGCAACACTGGCTGTGAGCCTTGCGCCCTGGAAATACGGCCTTGTTTCCGGTACAAATAACTTTATATCCTTATTTCTTTTTTTGGCTACCCTAAGCATCATTCCAACAATTGTTTCCCCAAAACATTGAGTCATAATAGCCCCTTTATCAGGGAACATATCTACAAGATTCTCTCCTACCTTTTCCATAATTGAATATCTACGATTTAGTGAATCTATAGTATTGTTGAATATACTTTCATCTACTGCCTCACCTTTGTCCATTGCTTCCTTAGCTGCTCTTATACATCCGGCTGTAGTTTGGCTCATCCTATTTACTGTAGTAGGTCTGGCATGAGATAATGTATAGGCAGCCTTTTCCAGGTAATCCATCATCGGTTTCTGCGGCATATTTCTGCATTCATATGCGGCAAGTGCCATACCCATACCGGCAGCAGTATAAGGTCCTGCACTTTGAGTTACCATATCGGTTATAGCTTTTGCTACTTCCTCATGTGTCCTGCAGGTTACAAACTCTACTTTTGTTGGATAAATCCTTCTATCCAATATTCTAACAGCACCATTTTCATACCATGCAACATTTTCGTATCTAAGTATAAAAGCTAAACCTTCATCTTTTCTTATCATAAGATCTATTCCTTTCCTGCAATTTATAGTACATGATTTAAACATTTTTTAGTCTAATCCTACTTTAATTATTGCTTCAAGTGCAATTTTTATTTCATTTTCTACTGCTTTGTGAACGATGTCCTCTTCCGGTTTATAATTTTCCACTCCAACAAGTTCAAAAGCCTTTGCATCTGCTGCTAGTATTATTCCTGCTTTTATTCCATGTAATGAAGCAACTACCAATAAACTGGCAGCTTCATTTTCCGTAGCTTTTACACCTACCTTTGAATACAACTTTACCCTTGATTCTAAAATACTCGGATAAAATAGTGCTTGTGATAATATGATACCTTTATGAAATTCCACACCCAGTTCCTTAGCGCTATTCGTTAATGCTGCAACCACATCACCATCGGCAACAGCAGGATATGATAATGGTATCATTTTTTCAGTTACACCTTCTTCTCGACAAGCAGCAGTACCAATAACTATACTTCCTGCATCGATACCATCCTGCATACCTCCACATGTACCAACTCGTATAATAACCTTTGCACCTGCACGATATAAGCTTTCAAACCCAATAGCGGCCCCGCCGGCTCCTACTCCATGGGAAGTAACTGTAATTGGAATACCTTTATATAATCCATTGTAGGTCCAATATTCTCTGTTTTTGGCCATACATTTTGCATCTGTAAGCATTTGCGAAATTCGTTCGGCTCTTGCCGGGTCACCGCATGTAATAACCCTTGGGTTAATATCTCCAGCTTTCACTGCTATACATGGTAATAATGCTTCATTATTCATCAAAAATACCTCCTCAGAAATATGCTTTCTTAATGCTTCGTCTAAATTTTCAATTCATATATCTTTTTATCTTAATGCTTTTTGCTTTCTAATTCTATATCCGAAAGTGGAAAGTGCAATGATTGTAACAATATATGGAATAGTCATTGTTAACTGGCTTGGTATAACATTTTGAAGGGATACGCTTAATGTCTGAGCTCCTCCAAATAACAGGCTTGAAAATATTATATATAAAGGATGGTTCTGTCCCATGCCTGCAGCAGCCATAGCAATAAACCCACGGCCTGCTGTCATATTTTCTGTAAAAAGTGTTACCTGACCCATGCTCAGCACTGTACCGCCAAGCCCGGATAAAGTTCCGGAAACAATAACCGCAATCATACTGGTTCTTAATGTATTGATTCCCAGGCTTTCCGAAGCCTCCTTATTGATTCCAATAGAATGCACTCTAAAGCCTGATACAGTTTTAAACAAGAAAATGTACATCAATATTGCGATGACATAGGAAATATAATCTATAATAGTTAAGTTTTCTAATACTCTTCCTACAAAAGGTAGAGATTCTATAAATGGTATATTTATTTTTTTCAAGGAAATTAAATCAGGACTGCTGAATCCCCCTCTTACCCCTAAAATTACAAATAATAAAATGCTTGTCAACCCGGCAACTAAAAGATTGATTGAATTACCTATTACTATATCAGCAGCCTTGTACTTTACCTGCAGGACAGCTACAATGAAGCCAATAAGTGTGCCTGATATTATTCCCGCAAGTACAGCTAATAATGTACTCCCTGTCAAATAGTTCACAACTATTGATGTAAAAGAAGCAATTAACATTTGGCCTTCTAATGCAATATTAAATACCCCCACTTGACTGCAAATAGCAGATCCAAGAGCTGTAAGCAGAACCGGTGTAGTAGACCTAATGGTGGAGTTTATTAAGCTTGCTATATAGTTAGAATCCATTATTAGCTGCCTCCTTACTTTCCTGGTTAGTTTTTACTTTTACATTTCTTTTGTGTTTTATAAAGTTAAGTGTTATTTTTACTGATACAAACAACGTTATGCAAGATTGAATAACTGTGGACATTTGGTAGGGTATACTTGATGTGCGTTGGATAGATTGACCTCCAACCTGTAATCCCGAAAGAAATATAGAAGAAAAAAACATACCTATCGGATTAAGCGCAGCAATCAAAGCAGCCATAAGCCCCGTCCATGCATAGCTAGTACTTACGAACATAGAATCTATATAACGATATTTCATACCGAAAATTTCACAAATGCCTGCCATAGCTGAAATGGCACCACTTAGAGCCATCGTCTTAAGCATGACCTGTTTTTGCTTAATACCCCCATATTGTGCAAAACTGGGATTTAAACCTGTCATCTTGGATTCATACCCGAATACGGTTTTTTTAGACAAGTAAATAAATGCAGCTACAATTACTATAGCTATAATGAATCCTACATTAAAAGTATTTCTACTACTAAATTTCAGAAATCGGAGTCCTTCATTTATCAGAGGTGTCTGTGCCGCAAGGCCATCACCTGAGAGATCTTTTAAAGGAAAGTTTACAAAATAAGTTGTAATATAATTGGCTATATAATTCATCATCAAAGTACAAAGAACTATTGAAGTATTGAATTTAAGGTTCAGTATGGCCGCAATAACCGCATACAAAGCTCCAACAGCCATGCCTACTACTATTGAGACGATCAATACTAATGCGGGAGGGCCTGGTAAATAAAGTGCACATACGGTAGCAGCAAAAGACCCCATAATCATTTGTCCTTCTACCCCTATATTAATATAACCTGCCCTCCAGGCAGCTGCAGTAGCAATAGAACAGATAATAATAGGTGTTGCACGAGTCAATGTCTGCATTAAATAGTAGGGTTGGAAAAACGATTTTGTAAACATTTGCGCATATATTTTTATTGGGTCTCCCTTAGTTACAATAATCAGTATTGCACCCACCAATAATCCGAAAAATGTAGCTATTAAGGGCTGTTTTAAAACATTCCAAATCATAAGGCACATTTCTATGAATTTATTTTTATGATTATTAGCCATTTGATTTGCCCCCCATCATTAATAACCCCAATTTCTCTGAAGTTGCTTCTTCTCTTGTGAATTCACCATTTATCCTGCCTTCATAAATAACATATATCCTGTCAGAAAGAGACAATATCTCTGTAAGCTCGGAAGACACAAGAAGTACAGCACCTCCCTTTTCCCTCACTTCCAGCAGTTTTTCATGTATAAATTCCATTGCCCCAATATCCACACCACGAGTAGGTTCTGCTGCAATCAAAAATTTATCATTTTGCTCTATTTCTCTGGCAACTATAAGCTTCTGAATATTTCCTCCTGATAGCTCATTTGCTTTTTGTGATAGTCCACTATATTTGACATTATATCTATTGAGCAGGTTCAAGGTAAATTCTTTTATTTCCTTATTTTTCAAAATACCTTTCCTGGAATATTCCGGTTTATTATGATGCCCCATAATTGCAACTTCAGCTAAATTAGCATCCTTTGCACATCCCGTATGATACCGATCCTCAGGTATATGAGCCAAGCTTGAATCCCTTATCTCCCATACAGCTTTATTTGTAACATTTTTACCATTAAGAGTAATTTTTCCACTTATAACCGGAAGCAAACCAGTAATACATTGTATTAATTCAGATTGCCCATTCCCTGAAACTCCCGCAATTCCAACAATCTCTCCCGCATCCACATGGATATTAAGACCATTTAAAATATTTTTCTTGTCAGGACTCATGCAATAGAGATCCTTTATATTAAGGATATTTTCACCGGTTTCTTGTTTATAGACCTCCTTACTTGCCAGCTTACGTCCTACCATTAAATAAGATAGCTCTTCTATGCTTGTCTCAGTTTTTTTCATTTCCTTAATATATTTGCCTCTTCTCATAACCATTACTCGATCTGCAACATCCATAACTTCCTGCAATTTATGAGTAATCAGTATAATGCTCTTGCCCAATACAGCAAGTCCTTTAATTGTCTTTAAAAGCTCCTGCACCTCTTGAGGGGTTAGTACAGCAGAGGGCTCATCAAAAATAATAATGTCCGCATCTCGATATAATACCTTTAGAATTTCTACACGCTGTTGTAAACCTACAGGACAATCCTCAACCTTTAGTTCAGGATCTATAACTAATCCGTATTTTTTGCATAGGTCATTTACAATACCGGAAGCTTTTTTTCTATCGAAAAAAAGTCTGTTACTTACCGGTTCTTTACCATATACTATGTTTTCCGCCACAGTAAAAGGGTTAAATAGCATAAAGTTTTGCTGCACCATACCTATACCCTGTTTAATAGCATCCAGAGGATTTTTGAAATTTTGTAATTTATCATTAATATATATTTCCCCACTAGTTGGCATTTCTAACCCATAAAGGATCTTCATTATGGTAGATTTTCCTGCCCCATTTTCACCAACAATTGCTAGGATTTCACCTTTTTCAAGAGTCAGGCTGACATTATCATTAGCAAGAAGTGATCCATATAGCTTTGTAATGTTCTTCATTCTTAAAAGCATCTAATTCACTCCTTCAATTGTAGCGAATTGCCAATATGTCATTTTGAAGCCTTTGTAATAGAGGCGGTTAGTATCCGCCTCTATTACTTTTTCATATAAAAATATTATTTGTAATTTTCTTCATTGGGCATATTCGCCAAATTAAGCTTCCCATTCTTGATATCTTCAGCAGCTTGCTTTAATGCCTCGATTTCATCAGCTAATAACCTATCGGTTATAGGATTTTTGCTTTCATGTGTTACATGTACAGCACCAATAGTTCCTTCCTTCAAACCCCAAGTCTCATTATCGACTATCCACTCACCCTCTGTAAAGTATTTTTCTACTAGATAACTGACTGTTGCATATGTATCCTTTATTTGACTCGTAACAATATATGGGTTATCAGGTGTCGTTAAGTCAACATCCTGTCCGGATGTATAGAAACCTTTTTCTTTAGCTGCCTCAAAAACTCCCTTATCTCCACCTGCTGCAGCTCCGTTTACAAATTTACATCCTTGTTCATATTGTTGTATTGCAAATTCCTTTGCTTTAGCAGGGTCATTATAATTACCTGTATAATTAAAAATAAATTTTGCATCAGGTTTAATGGACTTTACACCTTCCATATATCCATAGCGCCATTTCCAGGAACCAGCGCCTTGGTTAACATGCACAGATCCAAAAGTTTTGTCGTTTTCATCTGTAACATAGGCCGCAATCTTGCCAACAAGATAGGCACCCTCTTGTTCTCTATAAGAAATGCATTTAACATTTGCTGCTTCAACTTCTGAGTCTATTAGGGCATAATCAGCAGCATCAGGAAACTCTGTTGCAATTTTATTAATAGCTTCGCCTGATAGCCAACCTCCACCAATAATAAGATCGACACCTTCCTCAACCAAAGCACGAGCATTGTCTTCATAAGCTGCAGCATCAGCACATTCTGTTACAATAGGTTCAAAACCATACTTTTCAGCACTATCCTTAAGTCCATTGATCATACTTAGTACAAAAACTTGAGTACCAGCTACATCGCACAAAAGAGCTACTTTTTTCTTTTCCGGAGCCTTTTCACTTGCAGCAGGTTTTTCACCTTCCGGAGCTTTTTCACCTTTAGTAGCACAGCCTGTAAACAAACAAAACACCATGACAACTGATAAACATACAGCTAAAAACCTTTTCATTATTAACCCTCCATTTTTTTAAATTATATTTGATATTCTGGGCTCAACATATAGCCCTGTCAATCTTATAGGATTCTTAGCCTTTAAAACGAAATGTCATTCTATGATCTATTTACAGTGTTTGATTATTTAGATTACATTTCTCTTAATACTTCTCCAAGTAAAGCTTTAAACTCTTTTGCATGTTTTCCGGCAATCTCATCAACTTCATCTGTAGTTAACGGCTGATCCAAAATTCCTGCAGCCATATTTGTTAACAGTGAAAGGCCTAGTACTTTCATCCCGCAATGAGCAGCCGTTATAGCCTCTGTTACTGTAGACATGCCTACGGCATCTCCTCCTAATATTCGAATTGCTCTAACCTCTGAAGGAGATTCAAATTGGGGTCCCGACCAATAAAAATAAATACCTTCATTAACTTTTATGTTTAGCTTCTCTGCGGCCTTTTTTGCTAGTTCTCTGTAATCTCTGGTATATACTCTTGACATATCAAAGAATCTTGGCCCAAATTCATCTATATTCTTACCTCTTACAGGGCTCGCACCCATAAACTTTATGTGGTCTTTTATTATCATTATTTCACCCGGCTTATAAGAGGTGTTAACTGCTCCGGCTGCATTTGTAAGAATAACGGTTTCTACTCCCAGGAGTCGCAATACCCTTATAGGTATAACTAACTGTTCAAAATCATACCCTTCATAATAATGAAATCTTCCAGACATACAAACAACCTTTTTACCATTTAGCTCACCTAAAATTAGCCTGCCGGCATGAGACTCGACCGTTGTAGTTAAAAAATTGGGTATTTTATTATAATTTATAACGATAGGGTCTTCAATTTCCTCTGATAAAGCACCCAGACATGAGCCCAGTATGAGCGCTATTTCTGGTTTAAAATCAATTTTCTCAAGTATATAGTCCGCACTTTTCTTGAAATACTCATAGCTATATTCCATCTAATCATCTCACTTTCCATATTTATAATCATTTTTTGTTGTTCATTTCCAATTTCCGGATGACAGTAAGAAAAAATTGGAATTGCTATAAGGAAGTATTGATGATTAATGTTTATTATTTTGCTTTATCCTGTTTTATTAACTCTCTAATTCCTTCTCTCACTGTTAGTATTGCCTTAGTCATGTCTCTCATTGTTGGGCTATCCAATCCAGCCTCTTCTCTTTCCTTATTCCATAGACAATGTAGAACCGCACCGGCTCTTGCACCCAAAGTTTGAGCAACGATAAACAATGCTGCACATTCCATCTCAGAAGCCAATGCACCTGCTTTGATCCAAGTATCATACCGTGCTTTTAATTCTTTACCAATAGGCATTCTTAATGGGTCATGCTGACCATAAAGTGAATCCTTACTTTGAACAACACCTGCATAATATTTTGCACCTATTTTTTTTGCACTTTCTCTTAATGCCAAAGTGACATCAAAGTTAGGAACTGCTGGAAATTCAACATATACATACTCTTTTGTAGTGCCCTCCTGTCGTATGGCACCTGTAGGAATTACTATATTCCCACCCATTATAGGCATTTGCATAGCTCCACATGTCCCAAGGCGTACAAATGTAGTGACACCTATTTTGAAAAGCTCTTCAACACCTATAGCCATAGACGGGCCTCCCATACCGGTTGACATGACAATAACCTTTTCCCCATCTATAAATCCTTCGTAACTGGTGTACTCTCTATGCACAGACAGTGGTTTTGGGTTGTCAAGAAACTCGACTATCTTTTTTACTCTTGCCGGGTCGCCTGGTAAAATAGCATATCTTGCTCCTATAGTAGAATCCAAGTCAATTGATGATTCATAAACGATTTCTTCTTTTTTCATAATTGTTCCTCCCTCTGAGATTTTGTTGATACCACAACTACAACATCAGCTAGCAGGCGACAAAAAATTATATTAATCTATCCAGAGCTTGTCCTAAATCAGAAATGATATCATCTGCACTTTCCAATCCCACAGATAATCTTACTAAACCTTCCGAAATACCAGCCTCAGCTCTTTCTTCATCTGTATAGGTTGAATGAGTCATACTGGCTGGATGCTGAATTAATGTTTCCGCATCACCTAAACTTACTGCCAGTTTGCATAATTCAATTGAATTCATTAATTTTCTTCCTGATTGAATACCGCCTTTAACTTCAAATGCAATCATTGCTCCGGGTAATTTCATTTGTTTCTTTGCTAATTCGTATTGTGGGAAGCTCTTTAATCCTGGATATTGAATGCTTTCTACTGCAGGATGCTTTTCTAGAAATTCTGCAACCTTTTGTGCGTTCATACAATGTTTTTCCATTCTTATATCCAATGTCTTCATACCTCTGCCTATTAAAAACGCATCAAAAGGACTTATGCATGCACCAGTCATTTGACCTACTCCTACAAATTTAACCTCTTGTATGAAATCTTTTTTACCAGCTATAAAACCTGCAATAACATCCCCATGACCATTTAAATATTTAGTAGCTGAGTGCACTACTACATCTGCACCTAAATCAATAGGCCTTTGCACATAAGGAGTACAGTATGTGTTATCAACAATTACCTTACAATCCTTGCTTTCATGAGCAATACTTGATACCGCTTTAATATCTGTTATTTCCATACTGGGATTAGCCGGTGATTCCAAGTAAACAACCTTTGTATTTCTCTTCATAGCGGCTATAATATTTTCTGGGTCTGTAGTATCTACAAAGCTTACTTCAACGCCAAATTTAGTAAGCCAATGACGTAAAAATGCAAATGTACATCCATATAATGTTTTAGAAGCAATAACATGATCTCCTGCGCTTAACATCGACCAAAATGTTGAAGTTATGGCACCCATACCAGAAGCTGTTGCCACAGCAGCTCCTACATTTTCTAAATTTGCAAGTTTTTCTTCAATAACTGAGACAGTAGGGTTTCCTGCCCTTGTATAAATATAGCCATCTTCTTCTCCTGCAAACCTTCTTCCGCCCTGTTCTGCTGAATCAAATGTAAAAGTAGAGGTCTGATAAATAGGTGTTGATAGTGCTCCATACTGATTTTTTTCATTTCCAGCATGTATTGCTCTTGTACTAAATTCTAATTCCTCAATTTTCTCTTTATCCATATTACACTCTCCTCACAAAATATTTATTATTGATTAATTAGTATATCTGCTGTCTCATTATCCGTAATTAGAACATCCAGATACCCACCCTTTAACGCTCCTAAAATAGCCTCATGTTTCTTTTTACCACCAGCAATCCCTATCACTAATGCATCATTTTTTTTCTTTAGTATGCTATATCCGATAATCCTATCATCATATTCATGTTCTACGATTTTCCCGTCCTTGTCATACCACCTAAAACCCATATCCCCTACACAGCCTTTGCTGCGCAAATGTTCCTTATATTGTTTATTAAAAGAGCTTTCCTTGTACCACGTAGTATCCTCTTTTAATTCACCTATACCGGCAATAATATAATCACATTTTTCCATTTTCTCAAATGTTCTTTTTAAGCTATAATCTGACATTATTGCCTCTTTTGTTTCTTTACTTTCCACAATTACTGGGGCATAAAGTATAAATGATTCTCCTCCTAATTTTTTCGCAATTGTTCTTGTTATATCATCGGGTTCCAAGTCGCTAAAAGCTATGTTCATTCCTCCAACTAACTGAACTACCGATACATTTAAATCTATATTGGGTTTTAATTTTTTAGCCACTTCAGATAAGGCCCTTCCAAAGGTGACACCCAAAATATCATCTTCTTTGAGTACATCATTTAAATATTCAGCCCCTGCTAATCCGAGCTCAGGAATAAGGTTTTTTTCATCTATAGTAGAAACAACAACACATTGATTAAGATTAAATTTCTCTTCCAATTTGCTTTCAAGTTCAAAATTATATTTGTCAGAGTCAACTATGGTTATCTGAACTATATTCTCTTGAACAGCTTTTTTTAAGAGTCTATTAACTCTTTGCCTGGACATGGACATTTTTTTTGCTATATCAGATTGAGTTAATCCTCTTTTATAATAGTAATAAGCTATTTTTACCATTTCTTTATTTTTATATGTAGCTATTTCCATTCACTCTCCTGTTACATATGCTCACTTACTGTTATTTTGTAACCCCATGGCTATATTTTAGCATATAAGTATAATATAAGCAATATATATCACAAATCAATACATCCATGCGTATATTGACAAACTTCCCTTCAGCTAATATAATATACGTAATGTTTTTATAGTACCTGATACCTAAGAAGGTAGCACTATTTAACTAAATAACAGAATAAGTATCAGACTGGCAAAAGGGCAAACCTATCGAAAGATAGGGACGCAAAGCTACGAGTCTACGGTGCAAAACACTATGATAGTCGGGTTGCCAAGGTTATTTTTATCTAATAAAAGCCATGGCAGAATGAATGCTATGGCTTTTACTTTACAAAAAATTACGAATATATGGGTAAAGGTGGTAATTACAATTAATGTCGAATACATCAATCCCTTTATAGAGGCAAGCCGAACAGTTATAAAAGCTGTCGCAAATATTGATGTTTCACTGGGCAAAATATATTTAAAAACATCTCCCTATACCAGTGAAAATTTAGTAGTAATTGTTGGAATAATGGGTAGCCTGCAAGGTCAAGTGATATTTAGCATGGATAAATTCGTAAGCTTAAAGATTGCCTCAGCCATGATGATGGGTATGCCGGTAAATGAGCTGAACGAAATGTCTAAAAGTGCTATTGCAGAATCAGCCAATATGGTTTTGGGAAATGCTGCTACCATTTTGTATAATAAGGGTGTAAAAATACAGATCACACCTCCATCATTAATGATGGGAGACAATATTCTGATATCTACGCCGAAAATGAAAACCCTTTGTGTACCGTTAAACCTTAGTTCCGGTGGCACTATAGAATTGGATATAGCACTGATGCATAAGGATTAATGCTAGGTGCAAAGACCTGAGATGAGTTTTTCTATATCGTTTTCGATTTTTGTTACTCCGGTTATTATTAGACCTGTTCCACCTTTTGCTCTTTCAGTAAAATAGTCAGCAGCCCGCTTGGAAAAACAGCCATCAGCAGTTGCCAAACCCAGGTTGCCTGTGCCGGGCGCACCATACAAAAGACCCACCACCAGGCGGGCCTAAAAACACAGCTTAGCAATTTCATTAAAAAATGCCTATACCTTCTTCTTTCAATATTTCCAGTATCTTATTTTGGGACCACTTGCAATCTTGGATTAAAAATTCCATATCTTTTTTGGTAATTCGGCTTACTTTAAGATTTTTAATGACATTATTTACATAGGATTTTTTCAATGCATCCAAATCTATATCATTTATACTGAGCTGTTCAAATTCTTCAGGTATAACAATGTTCTTACCGGGTATATTTTCTTTTGGATCTCCCCTTCTGACGTCTATTCCATTTTGTTTGGCAAAGGTAAGTTGAGAAGTGGGGTGTTTCCCGGCTCCTGTATATTCAGTCTCTTGGACCACAATAATTTGGTCTTCATCCATTTCTCTGGCTATAGCAATAGCTGCCGCCAGTGATGTGTTTCCTGCCGGGCCTCGCTCCAAGCCTTCTAAAATAGCCAATGCTTGAGTTACATAAAATACTTCTCCTTGAGTTACAGTTACATACCTGTCAAGATATCTCAAAGGCCGGGCGGCATTTCGGGGTACATCGGCTCTATCAGGCCATGTGGCAAAGGGAACGCCAAAGCCGGTATGCCCGGTGGTAAAGGACTTTCGGTTGAAGTCTCCGTCCGAGGCCATGTGCAAACCAGTCAAATCTACCGATGCTCCTATAACCTTTGTGCTTTCAGCACCGGCTTTTAGCAGGCCACGAGCGGTCCCTGTTACATTTCCCCCACCTGCATGGGTTACAACCACCGCATCCGGGAACTTCCCTTCCCTTTTATTTATTTCATCGGCAATTTCATAGCCCAGGGTCTCTATGCCAGCTATGCTATAAGGAGTGTAAAGGGAGGAATTGAAATATCCAGTCTCCTCAAGAAGCATTAAGAAAACATAGAAAAGCTCAGGCCCCACGGTCAACTGAACAACTTCAGCTCCAAAGGCCTCACATTTTCTGCCTTTTTCCAGTATTTCCGGCTGACCTACCTTTCTTGAATCGTAAACCTCCTGAACTACTATACATTTAATCCCCCGCTGAGCAGCCTGGGCTGCTACAGCAGCTCCATAGTTTCCCGAAGTGGCAGCTATAACCCCTTTATAGCCTGTTTTCTTAGCATGATAGACCGATAAAGAAGCTCTGCGATCTTTAAAAGAACCGGAACCATTAGACGCCTCATCCTTGATAAATATCCGTGCCCCTTTTCCCTTAGGACTTATATTTCTAACCATCTTAGTAATATTTTCTAATTCAAATAAAGGAGTATTTCCTACCTTTGCATTCCTCTGAACCTTGTTTATATCTTCAAAAGAATAGGGCACCTCTGCCATTAAAGCTTCATAATCAAAGGATATGTTTCCATATTCAAGTTTATCATAGTCTATACCTACCGCAGCTCGCATAATATCGTTGTTCCTTGCCATAACGGCATCATAGGATAGATCCTTGGCCATTTAGCTCCCCTCCCTTTCAAGGATAAGGTACAGTTCCTGCTTTAGTTCCTGACCTATTTGTATCAGTTCCGGAATAGACTCACCGTAATCGTATTCATGTTTAGGGTTTACTTGCACCAGCTTACCCTCCACCGACCGATCCGTTAAAGTGTTGATCTTAACCGTATCTCCTATGGAAGCATTTTCATCCAGTAAGAACCCTTTGACCCACATCACTAGTGGCACTTTTTTAGTATCCTCCGGCAAATGAGAAGATCTTTGTTCCAGCAAAAGTACCGGTTTTTCAACTTCCACCCAATCATTTTTTTGGGCTTTCATTGCACCATCTCCTTAGAAACCTTTTCTTTCGGATTATAATATACCGGTTCCCCGTCGGGACCGATGTATTCCCGTCCCCATCCGGTAACCACGGCAAAAATCATTACTACCAGCATTACCCAACAATATATGATCCACGGTGTCATCTCTGATGTACTAAACACCGGTATTAAACTTCCAAACTCCTGGTTTGCTTGTTTTGATATGGACTGTACCAGCAGCAGTGCCGGAGTCCACGGAAGAGAGTAAACCAGCGTGTTGGCCGTAGCATCCAGAATATTAGCTCTTCTGTATGGATGAATATTATATTCTTCCCCTATAGGTTTTGCAAAAAAGGTGCCCACTGCCAAAATCGGCGGAGCATTGAGGCCCATGATGGAAGACATGATTATGACCAGTATTGAAATGGCAGCTTCTGCACCTCTAGCAGACTTAACAAATTTACTGGCCAGCTCCAGTAACTTCTTATCACCACCACCGGCTTCCATGATATGCACACAAGAAATCACCAGTAAAGCCAATATACAGATGTCCACCATGCCCGCCACTCCGTCTACCATGACTCCGCCCACTGCACCATCTTCGATGAAAAAAAGGGTACTCATGTCTGTTAGACCTAAAGCCAGAGAAAACAGTAACGCAACAACGGTCCCTATAGATGTGGCGATGATAATATCTCCCTTTTTAACAGCTACATAAATCGTCACAGCTGCCGGTATGAGCATAAATAAACCTTTAGGGTTCATATATTTTGCAACGGTTTCATATGGAACCGAAGTAGCTGAACCGCCTCCGCCTAAAATCGTTAGAATAATCAGGGTTATAACTCCCGCTACAATAGAGTATTTCAGCCGGGTCCTCACTACACCTCCTATATCGGCACCTTGACTGGCAGCTGAACATATAGTGGTATCAGATACAGGGGCCAGGTTATCTCCAAAAGCTCCACCACCTACAATGGCACCTATTAAGGCCAACGGGTTGCACCCTAATAATACGCCGGCAGGATAAAGTACTGAAACACCGGCAACAATAGTTCCAAATCCGGTTCCCGACGCTGTAGAAAAAATACAGCACGCCAAAAATGTTATAATAACAAAAAGTGTACCCTTGGCACCGATTTGATAAGCAGCCCAGATTATTCCCTCCACCAGTTTTGATGATCTCAAAACTGAGGCAAAAAGTCCGGCAAATATCCAACAGGCTACAGGTGTAATTGCGACAGGATCTGACATGCCTTCTACAACTACCTTAGCATAATTATCCCTGTCCTTTGCTAAAAAGAATGTTACGATTATACCGGCCAGTGCCCCTATCCACATCCCCCTTACATCCGGAGCCTTTAAAACCGAAATATGCATAGTTACAATAAGAAAAATCAAAAACGGCAAAAAGGAAACCCAACCTCCTCCGTAAAACTCTATCTTTTTCTTTTCACCCATTACAATCCTCCTGTCTTTTAATTAATCGAGATTTAAGCTGCAGCAAAAGTCTCCACAGTATATATACTAGCACGAATCGTGCCAATTATCCGAAATCGCCAAAACCCCGATCTGTCGGGGTTTTATTTTTAAATCTATTAAAAAAAAGGAAATTCATTTCACAAAACAGTGAAGCAAATTTCCTTTTTTCTAAAGGTTATGTTTTTTTATTATATTATAAAGTTGTCTTTTACTCAGACCCGCCTGATGAGCAGCCTCATTTAAATTACCATCCACTTTCTCCAATAGATTTGAAAAGAACTTCCTTTCGAAAATATTTTTTGCCCCTTTATAATCAATGTTTCCGGTGAAACTGTATCTTTCGGTCCCCCCGGGCAAGTTTTCTTTTACATCTTTTTCGGTTATAACCTCATCACACAAGACTAAAAGTCTTTCAATTATGTTCCTAAGTTCCCGGACATTACCGGGATAGTCATACTCGACCAACAGTTCGATAGCACCCTTGCTAATGGAAACTTCCTTTTTAAGCTCAGTGGAAAACTTTTTTATGAAAAAATTAATGAGGCCCGGAATATCCTGTTTTCTCTCCCGCAGGGGAGGTATATGTAAGACCAAGGTGCTAATTCTATAGTAAAAATCTTCCCTGAATCTCCCTTCGGCTACATTTTCAAGGATATCCTTATTGGTAGCACATATAAGTCTGAAGTCAATATTAATAAGTTTATTAGAACCTAGCCTTTCAATGCGTTTTGTTTCCAAAACCCTTAATAGCCTAACTTGAATATCATTTTCCATTTCACCTATTTCATCCAGGAAAAGGGTGCCTCCATTGGCTTCCTCAAACTTGCCGATCCTACGCTGATAGGCGCCGGTAAACGCCCCCTTCTCATACCCGAATAACTCAGAATCCAACAGTTGATACGGATAAGCCTTACAGTTTATAGGAATAAAAGGCATCTTACTTCTAGCACTTTTTTGGTGTATCAGTCTGGCTATTATCTCTTTACCTACCCCTGATTCCCCTAAAATTAGAACATTAGAACCAGAAGAGGATATCTTATCCAATATATTGAGTATTTTTAACATCTTGGGACTTTTACTGGAAATATACCACCGTTTTTCTCTACTTCCCTTTAAGCTCGTATTTTCTGCCTTTAATAACAGCATATTTACGGCCTTTCGTATTTCCATGAGCAGTACCTGGGGATCACCGCTTTTTATGATATAGCCAAAAGCTCCCTTTTTCATGGCTTCCACTGCCGTTTCTATGGTTCCGTATCCTGTTACCATTATTACCTCAATTTTTTCTCCATATAAACTTTTGATTTTCTCCAATACTTGCATACCGTTCATGTTCGGCATGACAATATCCAGTAATACTATGGGAAAATAAGTGCTTTCCAATTTCGAAAGGGCATCTTTGCCGGAACCGGAAGCCACCGCTACATATCCTGCATCATTTAGCAAGGTCTTGTATGCTTCCTGGAACTCCGGTTCATCATCCACTATCAATATTCGCATATTGCTATTTGCATTGTTCATATCTTCTCTTTTTTGCCGGTATAATAATGTCTACCGTCGTTCCCCTCCCTTCTTCACTGCGTACTTTAATCTCACCATTTAGCCTTGTGACCTCATTGTAGGTTATATAAAGACCGAGGCCGGTGCCTTTGCCGGGCTGTTTTGTAGTAAAAAACGGGTTAAATATATAATCCAATGTCTCCTCTTTCATCCCTACTCCTGTATCCTTAAAGGTTATCTCAAAACCTACGGCCACATCGGCAGCGACGATGTCCAGAAAGCCCCCATGTTCCATTGCATCAATGGCATTATTTATAACATTTATTAAAATCATCCTTAAGCTATCGGGAACAATAAAGTATTCATATTCAGTGCGTATCTTTATTGAATGGCTAATTCCTTTTTTAATCATTTCTTTTGACGGTAATTCTATTATCTCACTAAAAATCTTATCCAATCTCACCCAAGAGCTGGTGTTTTCTGAAGTCCCAGATAGGTTAAGGAGATTATTGATAATTTTATCAGCCCGCTCTGCGGCTTTATTTATGGATTTTATGGGTTTTTCTATTTGGCTCCATTCTTCTAAGTGTTTTGCTTTATTTTCTATTATATATAAATATGTCCTGATTATCCCAAGGGGGTTACGTATTTCATGGGCCACTCCTGCTGCCAACTGACCGATGGCAGCCATTTTTTGAGCTTGAAGCAATTGTTTTGTCCTTGTCTGAACCTCTTTTTTAAGGGATAAATTGATATAGAAGAAAATAACACTTAAGATGATCAGTAAAAGGATTATACCTCCGGTATATTTTAATATTTTTTGCTGCCGGTTGTTAGGAACTATAATAGAAATGGGAAGACCAAACCACTTTTGTTGGATTTTTTCGAGAGTATTGGTTTTATCAATTTTGTCAATAGCTTTATTTAGAATCCCCACAAGTATAGGGGAAGATTTTGACACTGCAAATACAACTGGTAATTCATAGAGCGGGGGATCTAGAACTTTAACTTTAATCTTACTCTTGTCATGCATTTTATTTACAAAATTCAGTACCACCAGTTCGTCCCCTGCAGCCCCGTCAGCCTTTCCCTCTATCAATAGATTTAAAGCCCCTTGGACATCATCGGCATAAATAATTTCCATATTCGGAAAGTGGGTTTTAAAATATCCATTTGTGTAATCTCCTCGTTCCAGTGCAACAGTCTTAATATTCTCAATATCCTTTATAGATCTTATTTCATCGTTATCACTACTTGCCACAAAAACTCCCCGAAGATTGTAAATGGGCTGTGTAAAAAGATAAGTCTTGCTTCTTTCCGTGCTTTCAAACATATCACAAAGATCTGTTTCCCCTTCAGCCAGTTTACTTAGAGCTTCATTCCAGACATAAGGGTGTGTCTCTATATCTATTCCCAGTTCCAAAGACATGGCATAGATATAATCAATCACCAGCCCTTTATACTGGCCGTCGTTTTCATCTAGAAAGCGAAGAGGCGGCGCATTTATGTGAGCTCCGTAAACTATTTTATTATTGCGAGAACGCAGCCAACTGCGCTCGGTTTCGTTTAAAAGAGTATTGTTTTTTGCAATAAAACTGCTGACAAATATTCCAATGACAAACATCACTATAGCCGCAGCCAAAATATAAATATGATATCTTTTTATGTATTTGAGCTTCATCTTCGCAACGCCCCCGGCATTAAGATAATCTTTTTCTTACACTTCGACATATTCTATGATTTTCCTCTATTGTAACAATTTATCCTCTTTTATGTATAAAATGAGGGACCGGTATTCCCCCTTAGCACATATCCGATCTTTAATTTTTTAACTAAGAGCATTCAATTTCTTGCAAAAACTTTCTTCATCGAACGGTCTATTTTGTTTCAGTATATAAAACATTTCATCGATCAGCACCGCTGCAATCATTTCCTTCGCCCGGTTTTTAGAGTAACCGGCCTTTACGAGACGTTCAAAGGTTTGTTTTGTACATGGAGGATCGTTATTTCTTATTTGATTATTTATTACCTGTAATAAACTTTTGCGTAAATATTTTTTGGACATTTTAGATTGCCTCCCAGGATAACAAATATATTGCTATCCCATATTCTCTTGAATCCATTTTGCAGTATCTCTTATGGATTCTTTTATTGAACGTGCTGTATACCCCAGCTCTTTGGCTGCTTTTTCATGAGTTGTATTTGAGTTGCTCAAAAGGGTTGCAATTGAGTAAGATGTATACAAGGGCTGCTGCTTTTTTATCTTATAATACAACTCCGATAAAGGAGAAGTTAACTTGGCAAGCCATATAGGGATTTTAATATTTGGAGCTTTAATGCCTGTTTCATCCTCCAGGATTTTTAATATACCCCATACCGTTACCTGCTCTCCGGATAATATATAGTTTTCCCCCATTCTACCCTTTTCACAAGCAAGTATTATCCCTTTAGCCACATCCCTTACATCAACAAAATCATGTGACCCATCAATATATGCAAAAAGTTTTTTATGCATAAAATCATAAATCAATTGACCCGTATTTGACAACCTATATTCATAAGGTCCTATAACCCCTGTGGGATGAAGTATAACGGCGTCAAGGCCACTTTCAACCCCTTTGAAAACCTCATTTGTGGCTGCTGCCTTTGATTTGCCATACTGCCCCATAACCTTGGATGGATTAAAGTCTTTTGTTTCAGTTATAGGAGTCCCGTGAGGCGGTTCCTCAAATGCATGAATAGAACTTACATAGACCAGCCTCTTTATTTTTGATTGTATACAGGCTCTAACAACATTTTTAGTTCCTTCAACATTTACTTCATGCAGCAATCTATTTCTCCCAGAGCTGATAGATACAATGCCTGCCAAATGATAAACATATTCTGCTCCATTGAAGGCCTTAACAAGGGATCCATAATCTCTGACATCTCCCTCTACTATTTCTAAGTCAAAAGCCTTTATTGAAGAAATATCTTCAATAGGTGGGACTATGGCACGAATCCTTTCTCCCTTTGAAACAAGCTCCCTTACAAGCACATTCCCGATATGCCCTGTAGCTCCTGTAACAACAATCAATCATAATCCCTCCAAATCGAATTGGAACTATTCTAATAAATGAAGCATAACCTTCATTATTCAATGCAGTTATTCGTCGTTTTAATAATATATTTTACATGCGAGGTTACAGTATCATCTCTTTTATATATATTATACCTGTACCAAAGTATAGCTACAATAAAAAATATATAGATAGTAAAAGCACCTCAATAAAAATCAATGTTACACTTTCAGAAGCAAAGGAAAGTCGGGGGAAAGTGTGAAGCTTAATAAAAAGTGGGTTAAAATCTTGATTTGGCTCTACCTTGACATGGTTATACTGTACAAGGATGTAAAAAATGTTTTGAAAAAACTACAAAGTTACCAATGATATATTATAAGCCGGCTTTGCTTTCATAACAGTGACATAGCAAGCCGGCTTACACATTCTGTATGTATTATTTATCCTAACTTCTCAATTATAGCCTTTAAAAATACCGGCAAATCCTTTGGAGTTCTTGATGTTATTATATTCCCGTCTACTACTACTTCAGCATCCATATACTCTGCACCGGCATTGACTATGTCATCTTTAATCGAGAAAAATCCCGTCAGTTTTTTGCCTTTTAAATCACAGCAAGAAGCCATCATCCAAGGTCCGTGGCAAATGGCTGCTATAGGTTTACCCAACCGATCCATTTCTTTTACAAAATCCACTGTATCCTTGTTTCTCCGCATATGATCCGGTGAATATCCTCCCGGTATTACAACGGCATCGTAATCCTCAGCCTTGACCTCCTTGGAGGAATGAGTGCTTTTTTCCGTAAAAGTGCTTTTACCTGTGTACACTTTATCTTTTTCTGAACCCACCAGATGAACTTCATACCCCGCCTCTTTCAAGCGAAAATAAGGGTATATAAGTTCTTTTTCATCAAAGAAGTTTTCAATAAGGATAGCAACTCGTTTCATTTAATCACCCCTTTTATTCAGATTTTGCGGTTTTTTCAAACCTTATTGTATATATATTTTGACAAATTTACGGAAAATCCTCTATTTGAGCAGTTAGTGAATCAAAAGGGACGGTTCCTAATGATTCATCCGCTTTTTTCGCAGAATAACAACCATCGCTCACACCTTTTCACAACTTTGGGAAGCTACTACCAAAAAGGTTTCCTGTAACCCATACTGCTTCCCATCTCTGGTTTGTAAATCCGAGCTCTTGTATAAATTAAGATAAGCACGTATAATTGAATTAAAATACTGAAAAATTTTTAAAAGGAGAGTCATGATGTCTTCTCTATGGTGGATTCTTGAATCAGCGGATAATGAAAAGTTCCCTTACAGGCTCAGCATAAAAAAGGGTAATAAAACAATCCTGTGTCTTAGGACTCAGAATAAGTGGCCGGGAGCGGGAACTCAAATTTTTTGCTTGAGGGAATCCGAAGATTATTCGGATGCTCTAGAAGAAATAGAGCGGGTACCGGTGGTCAATTTAAACCGTTACGGGAAACGGCTTTCAGTGGTGCTTGATCGACCTACCAATAAAAGATGCGAATTTTTATTTTTAAAAAAGAAGTATAAGAAAAAAGAAGGCGAATATGAGCAGATATTTTGGAGAACAGAGCAGGGATTGAGGGAAAGAAAGCCTAGGGTCAGGCTCACTGCTCGAGGCGACGCTCAAATTCATATTTTGATAGACACAAATGAAAAGTACCCGTGGAAATTCAATGATTGTACGGTAGAGAGAAAAGCCCTTGATGCCGGAGATTATGCCCTTTTAAGGAAAGATGGAATTATAGCCGTAGTGGAGCGTAAGACCTTCGAAAATTTAAGATCCGATTTAAGTAATCTCCCGATATTTCACCAAAAGCTGGGGGAGTTGGAGGCCTATGCCCACTCTGCACTGGTAGTAGAGGCCAATTATTCGGATTTTCTGAATCCTAACAAATTGACAGTATACACGCCCTCTTTTATGGCTAAGGCTCTTGCGGAGCTTTCTGCTCTTCATCCCGGAACTAGCATTATCTTCGCCGGCAACAGAAAGCTGGCCAATGAATGGACTCTCAGATTTTTTGAAGCCATCGAATCTCATGAAAGCGATAGGTTACCTAATAAGGCGGCGGAACAGGCGGCAAAATACGAGCCGTCTCCCGACTTTAGAGGTGGCATGTATTATGATATAAGAAAAGAAATTTTGAATGACTTTCCTGAGGATTTTGCTATCTCTGAAATCAGGGAAAGATTCCCAGATGCTGACGATAGGACCATAAGAAGGGTGTTGAAAGAACTGAAAGAAAAAGGCTTAATTAAATCTACTGGCAGAGGGAGAAATAGTAGATGGATAAAAAAACCATTATAAGGATGTGGATTTTATGGAAATAAGGGAACAGGTTATAGTTCCTTTGGGTTATGGCAAGTTTGTTCGTTCAGACAAGATTGTAGCTCTTGAACCCATAGAAGATGGTCGGGGACCTGGTCGCCGCACCAAGGTGTACATTGAACAGTTACCCACTCCTATTGTCGCTTCAAGAACAGAGAATTCCATTGTTGCAAATATTGTTAGAACTCCGATAGAAGTTTTAGAAGCCACATCTGCTCTTGAACTTTTGCAAGATGTTTTAGATGATGTTTCCAAAGTCGGGCCAATGCTCAGAAAAAGCATCAAAGAGGAAGCTGGTCTTGATTTAGAAGAGATCCAACGGCGAATAAGTGAAATTTTACAACACCAAATCAAATTGGAATAAAATCTTCCAACGCTATTAACATATCATGCCCAAAAAGCTCTCCCCATTCTCGGGATTATCCACGCTAAAATAATCAGCTATGGTAGCAGCAATATCGGAAAGGGTAACCCTTTCCTGCAAATCCACTGCTTTTAACTTCTTTCCATACACCAAAAGTAGGGCCTTTTCTCTGGTATGATGGCTATGCCCTATGGTAGGGTCGTTGCCATGATCGCCGGTTATTATCAGTATATCCTCATCCTTCATGGCTCCTATGACCTTGCTTAAATATTTATCCACCAACTCAAGTTTTTGAGCATATCTTTTCGGATCTTGGGAGTGACCTGAAATGTCAGTCTCCTGCACATTAGCTGCTATTAACCCTCTATCTTGATACTCCATTTTTTCCAGTATAAGCTCCATCACACCATCGGTTTCCACTTTGGGATAATACTTGGCACCTTTGCATTCAATTACATCTGCAACTTTACCTATGAGGGAAACCGGGTATCTATTTTTATGCAAAATGGTAGTTATTTGGATCTCGGGATTTACACCGTAGCCCAGATGCCGTACCGTATAACCGTTTTTATATACACCGGATTTCGGACAGTCAATACCGGTAATATTACTTGATTTGACTTCTACAGCTTTTGAAATATCCTCGGCTGTTATACCTTTGCCTCCCAGCACTATAACCCTGCCTACTTCAGTCTCCGCTCTGACTATCCTGCCAATTGCCAGTTCTTTTTCAAAAGATATATAATCGAGCGGTGCGGTTACATTGTAGTTTTGCCCCGGATCCGCCTCAATATTGTCTGCTATTGTTACAAGACCGTTTACCAAGAGGAAGGGATGCTGAGGGTCGGTCCTTGTGACTTCATATCCGGCTTTTACAAGTGCCCTTTCCACTCTGTCAATATAATAGATAAAGGGTTTCTCCACCGGCTCTTTGGGTTTACTGCCCATTATCTCCTGATGACCTTGATAGGTATCAGCCCCAGAGTGGGCCAACCTGCTCTTCCCGTAGCTTGCCAAAGGTTTTTGAACTCTCTTGATCTTTTCCGTATCTACAAGATACCCAGCCCCAAGGGCCTCCAGGTTGGGTATCATAAAATCATCATTGGCCTCAGCCACATGTTTTAGGGTATTTGCACCTTTGTCCTGGGCCCTTACCCTGGTTACATCATTCATTTCCCCCACACCGAGGCTATCTATAACTAAAAGAATTACCCTCTTCACTTGCTTATCTCATCTCCCAGAGAATTGAACATTCCCAGCAACTTTGGATTTCCACTTTGTATTCCATATACAACTGCAACCTTCGACCTTGTAACAAAAACTTGTGTTCTAAAAGAGTATATAACCGTATCACCTGAGTGTAAGTCATTCCCATCGGTAAGCACGGCGGAATAATAATCTATGGATTCAGGGGGAAGTTCCTCCACATCCAACAAAAGTTTTTTGTCGGGGATGTATGCCTTTCTCATCTTAGACCTCGGATAAAATCCCCCTCCGAAAACATAGGCTCTATTACCCTCCACATGAGAGACCTCAGTCACATAGACTACGGCCGGATCCTCAGCCTCTAAGCCCTCTGCATGAAGGGGAGTGGTTCCGGTAAACGCGTGACCGGGTTCACCATGGTTTACTCCCTCCTTTTTTAACAGTGGAATTGATGAAACACAGGTGGCACTGGGGCCGTTTATTTGTGTGATTTCAAACCCTATATTTTTCAGCTGCTCGGCCGCTTTTACAACAGTATATACATTGTTGGTAGGCTCAATCTTGCCTGATTCTTCGTTATATAAAAAGCAAGGGAAAGAGGTCACACCTGTAACATTCACATTGCTCATTTTCTTTATCTTATAAGCCAGGTCTTCCAAAGCATCCAGACTTATCCCTCCCCCCTGGCCGGGATAAAAGTAGTCATCACCATCCACAACCCGTAGAAGCACATCCTGGACCACTCCTAATTCATGGGCAGCATCGGATATCTCTTTGACCTTATCCTCACTAAAACATGTTATAACTTCAGGCTTCATGGAAAGGGCTTCTTTTGCATGACCTTTTGGGATTTGAACCAAATGGCCCAAATGACCTATTTTAATACCATGGCTAAAGAGCATCCTGGCTTCGCCCATATCTACCGCCACTGCCTTCTCAATACCCACTTCCGCTATAGCCTTTGCAACTATCGGATTTCTACCCAACTGTTTTGTCATAAAATATAGATTTACACCGTGTTTTTTGCCGGCTTTGAAAATCAATTCCGCGTTTTCCCTGACCATGTCTAGATCTATTAAATACGTATTAGGCTCTATCAGCCCGGCTTTATGGAATCTTGCCGCAACATCTATTAACATTGGATTATTCTTCAAAGCAGCTTCTATAAACATTTGATCACCTTGCTTTTCTAATTGCCTCTTTTAGTATTCTTATTACTGTTTCGTTTCCTGCTCTCATGGGATTTACCCTTATCATGTAATCTTTCATTTCAGGATTTTCTTTTATAAAAGTCCCCGATGCCCGGTAAAACATGGGGGTAACCTCATATCTCGACTCGGCCCCTACGGGGTGTGTTGCGGCACCGAGTTTATCAGCTTCTTCTATAACCTTCGTAGCAATGGGATCTTTTAGCTCCACCAAGATGGTTCTGGATTGAGCATTGACTATATATGCAGCCTTTGCCCCCTGGATTTCTCCACTGTTTATTATTTCTGCAATCTTTATAATCTCTTGTGCCTGTATTGCAGCCATTACAGGTGCAAACACCATTGACCGCAGTGCATCCATAGCCTCATAACCTTGAACCTGTCCCCCGCCGGAATAATTCATCCTTCGTATTTTATCCGTTATACTCCGCTCCCCTACCACACACCCGATGCCCTCGGGACCTAAAAGCTTAAAACATGAAAAGCAGGATGCCGTTGCACCGACCTGGGTTCCGATATACTTCGTCTTAAAAACCGTATAGTTTTCATCGGTGATTATGGGAATATCCGTCACTTCCCTTATAGCTTTAATAAGTTCATACATATCATAACTGTCGGAGCTTTTTTGCCTTGAATGCTGAATATATACGAGTTTAATATCGGGATTTATAGCCTGTAATACTTCATCTTTCCCATTCATATCCGCCTTTACAGTATCAATACCAATAAACTCCATTGTTGTAGCCGTTGTGGAATAAATCGGCGCATCATGGATAAGTATTTTATCCCTAGGCTTTATTACCGCCTGCAGTGCAAAGCGGATGGCCCCGGTTCCAGCTCCCCGGACCAGTGCCGCATCTTCCGCTCCAAAAAACTCAGCAATCACCTTTTCCACTTTGGCTGTAGTCCGAGACCTACCTAAACCGGGCACCACCCCCAAATCACCCATACTCAAAAATTCAGCCCCGGTAAAATGGTGGGTAATAGTATCTACAAGCTTGAATTGAAAGCTTTTAGCTTCATCTAAGGTTAAATATTCTAATGGAAATGTCCTCAACTCATCTACCTCCGAATAAGCGTTTTGGATTTTCTATCAGCATCATATCGATATTCTTTTGACTTACACCGGTTTTTAACAGCATAGGTATAAAAGACTCCACTATATAAGAGTGCCCATACCCACCGTATCTTTTTAAATGAGAC
>CAZFME010000010.1:21160-34174 GCA_964520055.1 uncultured Clostridia bacterium | reverse complement strand
AAAAATCCTTTTAGGATTGTTGTGTTAGGATAATTTTTCATGCGTTTGCCGTGCAACAAAGCATCGAAAACCTTGACATATAAATGGTAAAAGTTTAGTATTTAATACAACTACTATATAATGAAAGAAGGTTTAAAATGAGTGTAACTAATCCAACAAGATCAGAAGCTTTTGAGCTGCTAAAAAAATATAACAGTAATGAGGCTCTGATACGCCATGCTTTAACGGTTGAAGCTGTAATGCTTCATTTTGCAGAGGTGTTTGATGAGCCTGATAAGGAAAAATGGGGTATTATCGGCCTAATCCATGACCTGGATTACGAAAAGTATCCTGACCAGCACTGCCAAAAGGTTCGGGAGATTCTCACTGAGGAGGGATGGCCCGAAGATTACATACGGGCTGTTCAGAGTCATGGCTGGGGAATTTGTTCGGATGTAGAGCCAATTGAAAGAATGGAAAAAGTTCTGTTTACAATAGATGAATTAACCGGCCTTATCACAGCAACAGTTTTGCTTCGCCCCAGCAAAAGCATATTGGACCTAAAGGTAAAATCGGTCAAGAAAAAATGGAACCAAAAAAGCTTTGCCTCCGGAGTTAACAGAGAAATAATTGAAAAAGGTCTGGAGCTTTTAGGTCTGGAACGTGATTATGTAATTGACGAAACCATAAAAGGAATGCAGAAAGTTGCAGAAGAGATCGGATTAAAAGGAAATTTATAGCTATATACTTAATATGAGCAGTAAACCTTTGGCTTTCTGCTCATATTAACTACAAAACAAGAAAAGTTATTGATTAACATATTTATGTTCAAATAAAAATTACACCTAGTTATTTTTTGGCGATAATATTTATTTCATTTTTTATAAATTTTTTAACTTCAATCAAAGAATCAAACTCTCTGTATATAAGCTTTTGGACTTCTTTTGACGGCCTATTTAAGTCAGGAATGTATACAGGATACATTCCTGCTGTTGCAGCTGCCTTCAAGCCGTTCTCCGAATCTTCCAATACGATGCACTCATTAGGTAAACAATTTAATCTTTCCGCCGCTTTCAAAAATATATCCGGCTCAGGTTTACCCCTTAAAACATCATCTCCGCATACTATCAAATCAAACTTATCTTTTATATTTGCCAAGGACAGGTATTTTTCGGCCCTTTCTCTTTCCGTAGAAGTTGCTACCGCTCTTAGAATCGATTTTTCTTCTAGAAAATTTATCAATTGATATAGACCTTTTTTAACAGGAACTCCATTTTGCTCTATATACTCCTCGGTATATTGTATCTCTGTTTTTCTAATTTCATGATAGGGAAAAGATTTCCCAAAATGATTATTATATATTAATTGGACATCTCTAAAATCTGAACCTATCGTCTTAGTATATAGGTTTGGGGTAATTTCAAAACCAAAGTCTTTTCCGGCCTTTTTCCAGGCGGAAAAAGCAAGCCTCTCCGTATCAAACATTAAACCATCCATATCAAAAATGACCAGCGACAATTGTTTCATAATTATCTATCATACACCTTTCCGCAAATCTTTTAACTTATTAAACCGGGGCACTGATCTGACAATAAAACATATATATCAAGTCTGTTCCATTGCTATGATAATGCTATGTAGCCATGGCAATCACACCTGCTTATCCGATTACCCAATGTAGATATTATCACATTCAACTAAACTATATCAATAATAAAGGGACGGTTTGACCATCACTTAATTATGATAAAACTGTCCCTTTGACATTTTTTGTTGGTTTTACTCATTCAAACCAATCAAACCAATCGGAGTACCTGATGTGTCCATAAAATTCCTTAAGAAGTTGTTATTAAAAGCCGATAAAAGTTTCCTGACCATCCGATGCCGTAACAACTTTATAGCCTGCCCGGGTTAAGGTATTTCCTAGCCCGTGCAATATATCCTATCGTCATCAACTAATAGGATGACTTGATCAGATTCCGAATTGACCATGTTTGAGGTTGTGTCAAACATAGTTCTCACTCCCAACTCTAGATAATAAATTACAGTTTTTAGCTGTACTAATACCATTAAAGACACTTACTTTTGCAGCTTCGATTTTAGTAAGTATCATGTCAAACACCTCTGAAATGTAAGTGATTCGCACAATAAATCCACAAATGATACCGTATTTTACAGTATCATCTTAAGGCTTTGTTTTGGTTACTTATCACATATTCTTCAAACTTTTTTAAAATAACAATATCGATACTGCCTTTAAGCTTCACTCCATTATCTTTGTATTCAATCTCATCAATTAATCCGTGTTGGTGGACTTCATCCAAAGCAGATCCGTTGTTATAGGGTATGAAAAGCTCTGCTTGCTGGCGATTGGATGGAAGCATATGGCATATGGCCGTTAGCAGTTTATTAAGATTTTGGCCTGATAAAGCAGATATCCCGATGATACTGTTTTTGTCATATCCTTTGACAAAAACACGCGCTTCACCATTTTTATCTATTTTATTTACGGCAATGATTACGGGTTTTTTATCGGCTCCTATTTCTGAAAGGGCTGAATTTACGGTGGCAATCTCCTTATCTAAAACAGGGCTTGAGCCGTCGGCCACATGAATGAGCATATCAGCTTCCCTTACTTCTTCCAAGGTGGCCTTAAATGCCTCTATAAGATGATGTGGTAGTTTTCGTATAAATCCTACAGTGTCTGATAAAAGTACCTTGCGCTCATCGGGGAGAACCAGCCCCCTAGTAGTAGTATCTAAAGTTTCAAAAAGCCGATTACCCGTTTTTACATCTGCATTGGTTAATGCATTCATTAGAGTGGATTTGCCGGCATTAGTATATCCTACAAGACTTATGACCGGAAAGCTCCGGGAGTTTACAATGACTTGACGGCTCCTTTGTATATCTACAAGTTCACGCTTTAGGTGGTGAATTCTACGGCGAATATGACGCCGATCGGTTTCTAGCTTTGTCTCACCAGGCCCACGAGTACCGATTCCACCGCCTTCCTGAGAAAGCTCGATACCTTTTCCTGTGAGCCGTGGCATCATGTATTGAAGCTGAGCAAGTTCCACCTGAATTTTACCTTCTGAAGTTTTAGCCCTTTGTGCAAAGATATCCAGTATGAGCATGGTTCTATCGATTATTTGAACACCGGTGAGATTTTCAAGGTTTCTGATTTGCACCGGTGAAAGTTCATCATCACTAATTATGGCATTAGCTTCCAGACTTTCTACCGCCGCTGCCACCTCTTCGGCTTTACCTCGGCCTACATAATAAGCTGGATCTATCTTATTTCTTTTTTGAACTGCTTCACCTACTACTGTTACTCCGGCAGTTTCGGCAAGAAGTTTGAGCTCTTCCAGAGACTCCTCATCTGACAGATGATTTAACATGCCTATTAGCAGAGCCTTAGTGTTTTTATCCGTATTTAGAATCATTGCAACACCCCTTCGATACTATTATATAGTACTTTATCAAATAAGGGGCATAGTTTCATATAATCATTGAATCGCACACTGCTACACCCAAATATTCTCACTGTCATCCAACTATATCTTTTCTATAATGCGATGTATCACCATATCGATGGATTGTTGATTTTTCATCTTTTATCTCAACACTTGCCGGATTCCTGCCCAACGGCATCTCTCACCTTGAGGTTTTCATTGACTGTCTCAATAGTTATTTGCTCAGTTACACAAAAGCATTGGTCGAGGTAAATATGTAATTCTTGAAAGCTATAAAAAACTAGAAAGTTTCCTCTGCTCCGCATGGAATTAATTATCAGCAAAGCTTGGCATGCTAACTGATTACAGATACTTCATTTCCGGAAACTATATTATTTTTTATAAAGTAAATAAGGAGTATGTATTGATTTATCGAATTTTATATGCCAGACAAGATTATATTCGGGTCTACCTGTATTATTTGGCATAAGACAATGCAGAAATATGAGAATCCAGTATGGCATAAGCTCGGGTAAAACCACCATCAGCTTTGTAAACGAGCACCGGTGCAGCGGAAAAGAATACTCTGGGAACATCTATTTTGTCAAGTTGAGTCAGATTTTCTATGATAGGTATACCATTACCCATCAGTATTTTGTGTGCCGGTGATGTAGTGCTATCGACGGGGTCCGGGGATAAAAAATCAACACCTAGTGACTTGATTTTTAGCTCTACTAAAGCTGAGGCCATTTCTTCTGAAAGATATGGAGACTTTTCTACATATTCGGGTTTGCCCCAGTATTTTGAATAACCGGTGCGCAAAAGCACTATATCTTTAGATTTAATGTCATAATCTTTTAATACATCAGGCTTTATCTCTTTTTCATCAGCAACTGAAACATCTACAATCACCGCATAACCTATAAAAGTATCCAAGGGAATTTCATCCATGGTTTTTGCCCCTTTTATGCAGTGTGCTGGAGCATCACAATGAGTTCCCACATGAACTACGGAGTGGAAATCCGTCACCCTAAAGCCCCCTTCATCTATTTGGGCAATCTGTTTTACATCGATAGGGGGTGTGCCTGGAAACTGTGTCATTCCCATTTGATAAGGGTGTGATAAATCAATAATCTTCATAGCAAAACCTCCTGAAATTTCTTCTTTATCTGTTTATTCTACACAAATGATACGAATTCCTTCTAAGCTAATTTTGATCGCCTTCATTTGGCCGACCCTAATTTTGGAGATTTATAGGTATCTCATGAACCCGTTATCACAATCGAAGTTAATCTTTAAAGCCTTCGAGGAGTTTTACCAATCCGTCTATTGCATCATCTTCGTCTTCTCCGTTTGCAACTATCTTTATCAAAGTTCCCTTAACAGCTCCCAAACTTAACAGTGATATTATGCTTTTAGCATTGGACTCCTTATTATCTTTAAAAATAGATATGTTACTTTTATATTTATTGGCTTCCTTAACAAATACCGAAGCAGGGCGAGCATGCAGACCCGTCTCATTTTTTATTACAAAACTTTTTTCTACCATAAACCATTCCTCCGAATAAGATATTTTTTAACCAAATTCCCTAAAACGACTCTTCTAAAAAATTCAAGCCTTAAAGCCCAGCCAGTGGCAATATTTTTACTTATATACATATAATAAAGCAAATTTCATACCAGCTCTTTGGCAGAATTAGTTTAAGTTAAGCTCTATCTATTAAAAAGCATTCTTTAGAACTATAATTGCTTTTTGTAATATGCTTTTAATACCACTGGTGATAACAGTTTCTGCATACCCGTGTTTCAATAAAAAGGGGCTGTTGCACAAGAACTAAGTAGTTCGCAGTGTAGCAGCCCACACTCCCGGGTATTATTCCTGCTTGTTCATGCCGGCTTGCAGAAAATCCAGTATATCCTGTCGCCTTTTTGCACTCTTTAACTTGTCAATAACATCAAAATCATTTATTATATTGTATACCTTCTGAAACTGAGCATGAGAATTGCCATCCAATGCCAGCATAAAAATAGCCGAAACATAGATTCCATTATACCAATCAACAGGATTCTTCAAAGTCATTATACCTATACATGGTTCAATTATACCATCACCAAAGCCATGAGGAATTGCCAAATGATTTTCGATCAAAGCTGGTCCCAATTTTTCTCTCTCAATTACACCATTTAAAAAATTGGAAGAGACTTTGCCACAGCGTTCCAACAATCTGCCTAAAACTTTCAGTGCTTCGCATTTATCCTTTACCTCTTGATTTAACAAAATCAATTCTTTGCTAAATAGGAGTGACCTGCTTTTATCTATTTTTACATTGTCATAGTTCTGTCTTATTATTTTTTTGAGTTTGGTTTTACCGTTTCCTTTTATAATATCGACATATGAGATAAATGGGACTCCAGGATATGCTACATCCACAGTACCCACTATAGCAGTTAAGTTATAGTTATTTCGAATCCTATCAATCTGTTGCCCAATGTCTTTGTCATTCAGCACTCCTAAAGTTAGCAATTTAATTTCTTCGTTAATCTCATGAACATCTTTATCTATGATTTGTGCAATGTATTTGGCTGTGCCTTCCCCAGTAAGACATAAACACAATACAGCCAATGGATGATCTTGTCTTTCATCCGAATAAATTTCTGTACTTTTGCCTTTTACAAGAGATTCTGCAACCTGGTCTATGTCTGCTTCCGGTAATAAAACTTTCCTGACAGCATCTACAACCATTAATGTATCCACTCTGGTAATAGTTCTTGTGATGATTCCGGTTTTTTTTGTTATAAGATTGCCAAAACCGGCTAAAGAACCCATATCAACCAATATCAATACACCTTTGCCCTTATCGATCTTTGACACTGTTTCCAGTGTCCTTTCAAAGGCAATATCTGGGCTTTCATCCAAAGACATCTCTACTGCCCTAACCATATCCACACCAAGCAACATATTGGCTACATTAGCCATTCCTTGGGCTACATTGCCGTGAGTAACAATTACAATTCCGATGGTTTCTTGGGGATTTGAACCGCTGTTTGCAAGAGCTCTGAGATACATTGCAATAAAGCCTATTTCTTCCTCCGGTAATTCCAGACCTAAATAACCTCCGGCCAGCTGAGATAATTCCTTAGCCAAACCGTATTCATCGGGATAATCCGTTTTTACCCTATCCAGATACGGATTTGATAAGGGCTTTCCCTCTTTGATTCTGTCGACAGATGTATTTAGATGAGTAGCCATACAGTAAAAAAACGTATCGTCCAAATCTTTTATAACAGACTTTGCCCTTTTTGTCATATCCTGAACTAAGGAAATTACTTCGGGCTTTACTATGGACGATAGGTCCTGCTTTTGCAGCTTGTCCTTATTCTTTGTGATATGTTTAATGATTTTCTTTACCTTGGCTTCAAGACCTTCCCCTATGATCTGTTCTATCATATCATTGGAAAGACCGCTGTTTTGAAGCTTTTGATAATCATCCTCAATAGTTTTGTAAATATTCTCAGAAAAATCGTAAATGCTTTCACGTTCTTCGGTATAAATAGCATTAGGTAAAAAAATAATATCATCGGAAATTATTTTTTCTATAGATCCTCTATCCCATTTGCTGTTCAAAAGACCTTTCGTTATATGAATTGGCAGACACGCAAAGTCCACTGTTACAGTATCATTGACATCGTCTGCTGCAACATATTTTAAAAATCCTCTGGCACAGGTCACTTGAATATCGGATTTTAGTTGGCCAATGTTCCCCACACAGTCGTAAACCAACAGTGCTCTCATAGTATTATAATCAACGAATATTTTTTTATTGATTCTTGCAGCTTCTTTACGGAAAAATAGTTTAATTATCTCTAATCGTTCTTCAAAGGGTCTGGCATCAAGGGGTGGAAGTTCAATAACCATGGGTATTCTACGCCTAAAAGTCCCTAGAAGATTTTTTTCTATATCTTCTGTGGTCGCTGCGATAATCTTTACTTTGGCATCATGTACGACATTCGTTTCACCGAGTTTTCTATACTTGCCTTTATCTATTATTTGGAACAGTATTTCCTGCCCTTCAGGTGGCAAACGGTGCACTTCATCTAAAAACAGAATCCCTCCGTCAGCTTTTGCGATAAGTCCTTCTTTATCAATATCGGCTCCGGTAAAAGCACCTTTTTTATACCCATAAAGTTGGGCTAAAAGCAATTGGGGGTTTTCAGCATAGTCGGCACAGTTAAAAACCACAAAAGGGAATTCCTCCGACGTTAGGCCCTTAACCTGTAGTGCAAATTGATACATCACCTCTGCCAGTTCGCTTTTCCCAACACCAGTAGCACCTACAATCAGGGTGTGTAGTCCGTTGGGCGGATATAGCACCGCAGCCTTTGCCTGTTCCACCTTAATCTTTAAACTTTTATCCCAACCAATCATAGATGTAAAAGGATCTTGAAGACTTTTTGTTCTCGTTTTTTTATGCGCTATAGAGGGACTGTCTCCCTTCTCTATTAGTGTCGTTATTTGTTCCAACAGTTTTGATACGGTAAATCGTGAAACTTCAAAGCCTAGTTTTTTAAGTTCCTTCGTCAACTTGCGCTCAGAAATATCCGGATTTGTGCTTAATATTTCTTCGATTTCTTTCTTCAATAATGGTTTTCTTCTATCTCTTGAATCCGGTATGCCTAAAGATTTTCTAAGTTGGGTGACTTCGCTACGGTTTAATGACATTTTTTTTGCGCACTGTTCATCAGTTAAAGGGTTTTTCTTATCCTCTTTATTTATAATATGCAATAGTTTTTTCTGCACTTGTATCCCCCTTTTACTAATGAAAATAAGATTAACATTATATAAATCTTATTATAAACACCATGTTTTTTCATTAATAAATATTTGTTAATTTATACAAATATTTGCATTAGCAAAAAAGCTACACAGGGCTATCCTGAAAAGCCCGTGTAGCCTTATTTTTTAGTTTTAAGATTTTAAATCAAATAATTTTGTGACGTCTCCCCATTTTTCTACGACTGCCGCTAATTCTTTATGGCCTTTTGCATATTCGGCTAATGAAACTCCCTTCATTGTAGCATCAATAGCCTGCCTCATGGACTTAGCTCCGGCGGTAGCTCCCATTGGATGACCGTGAATGGCTCCTCCGGCGGCAAGACATATATCGTTGCCCAGTTCTTGCATGGTCTGGGGACACACTGTCTGAGTCACACCTCCCGATAGTAGGGGAAGAGTCCTGTTCATTCCCCAGAACTCCTGCCTTAACATATTGACCTGCTGCATGTATTTACTTCTTACAACGGGGAATTTTCCATAGGGGCTTGTTATAATGGCCATGTCAGCACCCGACATTCTACAAAGTTTACCCATTAGCAGCGGTGAACTTATACCATGATATGGTGAACCGAACATTGCTCCTGAAAAGTCAACATGTGCCATTACGGGAACATTGATTTCCGGATCATCAGTAATCATTTTAGCTGCGGAAAATCCGACTGTGTAATAGTTGATCATCAACGCATTTGCTCCGGCATCTAATGCTCTTTTTGCATTATCTTTCAACTTGCTTACATCATCGGTAATATTAACAGTATAAAGTGTATGTTCACCGGTTTCTTCGTAAGCTCTCTTTATTGAGCCCATAATTGCTTTGACTCTGTCTTCAATATGATTGAAATCCGAATCAGCTGGAAGCAATTCGTCATCTTTTATAATATCTACACCGCCTACTGCAACTTCATAGGCCATTTTGGCACCCTGTTCAGGGGTCCAGCCGGTGCAAGGTTTTATCATGTTATTTACAACAGGTCTTTCCGGAACATTGAGGAGTTTGCGGATTCCGTCAATACCGAATTTAGGGCCTTTATAACCTTTTGCAAAAGAACGGGGGAAGGCAAGGTCCATAAGTTTTAACTTTCCGGCATTGGCGATATTTCCTATTACTGTAGTCAACAGCATTGGAATCTGTGGGCCGAAATTTATTGTTGGGTATGCTATCTGAAATATATATTTTCTTTCTATCTCAGCTTCCGGAACCTCAAACTCATAATCAGGCAGTTCGATAATACCAACAACTTTACCGCCGAACTTTAATTTGATATCATCGGTTTCGCCTGGAACCGAAAGCCAGGTACCGGTTGTTTGCTCATCGGCAATGGCCGCCGCATATTTTATGATGTCTTTGGTTTTTGATTCAATATAATATGTGGCAATGATATACTCTTCATCCAAAGCTACTTCCGGAAACGCAAAAGTGTTTTCTCTCATTGTTTTCTCCTCCTATTTTTTTATAAATTATTATTATCAATTTTTGGCGGGCCCTGCCAAAAAAAACTGAACTGTTTAACCTTTTAAAAGCTTTTTTCCTAAAGTGTAATCTGTGATCAAAACATCAACCAGTTTCCCCTTTAACGCTGCCAGAACTGCATGAGCCTTTGACTGTCCTGCGGCCACGGTTATCTTCGTTTTGATCTTTTTGAATTTATCAAGGTCAATGGAAAGGGTCCTATCCTTCAAATCGGTATCACACTCATTACCATCCAAATCTATGAACCTTAATGCCAAGTCTGCTGCAACATTTTTATTTTTAAGTTTTGCAAGCTCACTACCACATAAATATTCAGACTTGGATAGAGCAGACTCGACTTGGGGATAAAAAGAGCCAATGCCACATACTGAAATCGTTATCCTGTCAAATATTTCGAAGACTCTTTTTACATTCTTTTCTTGTTTTATGGAATTTACTATTTCAGCATTGCTCATAAGCCCTTCCATTAATAGTGAATAGTTCTTACCACCGAAAGTCATTGCTATTCTGGAAACCAAAGTTCTTACATCCAGCTCACTTTCAATACTTGATACACTTCCGTGTAATGTAACGAAAGCGGCATTTACTTTTTGACAGGGATTTAGGTAATGTATCAGGTGATACATGGTTTTACCCCAGCTGATACCTAGAACATCATTTTCGGTAATGATCCTTTGAATATATCGGGCACCTTCAAGGGCTACCAGCTTTTTTCTGTTTTCTGTTGATTCAACTTTGTTTTCATCTTTTAAATGGGGACTGGGGGCTATTATTACATCTTTTAAATCAAAGGCCTGCTTTATTTGTTCCTCCAGCTTGATGCACTCAATATATGGGTCTCTTATTACAAATTCCACAAGTTTATCTTTTACTGCCCTCTTAATAAGTCTGGATACAGTGGGAACAGATATATTTAACATTGCCGCAATTTCGCTCTGACTCTTTTCTTCTAAATAGTATAGATAAGCTGCCTTTAGTATTAAGAAGTTAGACTGATTATATACTTTGGATTCCAATTGCCCCACCCCCCGAAGGTTGCCCTTTTACTATATGATAGTCCAAAGTTTAATATTTTTCCATATTGAAAATATTTTCATGCACCTGTTCGAGAATAAATTGTCATTATCAGGAATAAAAAGTTCGTCCTCCATCAACGAGTATAAACTGACCGGTAATATATCCACTGACATCACTTGACAGAAACAGGGCAATATCTGCCACATCACTTACTGTCCCAAGCCTGCCAAGGGGAATCTTTTTCTTTAATTCCTGTTTTCCGTCATCGGTATATACATTGGAAAGCATCGGTGTTACTATATTTCTCGGTCCGATTACATTAACATTGATGTTAGAACTGGCAAGCTCCCGAGCCATGGCCTTGGCCAATCCCACCTGTCCCGATTTTGCAGCCACATAAGGAGCCCCTCCGCCAGAACCGGTCAGTATAGACCCCGATGAGATGAAGACAATTTTGCCGTATCTTTTGCTCACCATTTGTTTAGCCACAGCTCTCGCGATCAAAAAACTGCCGTTTAAATTGATGTCAATATTTTCCTTCCATTCTTCAAAAGACAAATCCGTAAAACATGTTTTTTTGCCATAGCCGGCACTGTGAATCAAGATATCTATTTTTGTTTTCTCGCGAATTATGCATTCTACGGCGTTATTTACTTCGAATTCACTTCTTACATCCACATGCATATATTCTGCTTGAAGACCATCTTTTTGAATTAAAGAAACAATTTCTTCCCCGATATCATCATTTCTTCCCATCAAAAAGACATATGCACCGTTTTTAGCCAGGGTTAGCGCCGTTTGTCTTCCTATTCCGCCGGTTGCACCGGTTACTACAGCAACCTTGCCATCCAACGATATCTTCATCATGACCTCCATATCAGCGTTTTAAGGTTTTAGTATGACCTTTATTGCTTCACCGCTCCGGGTCAAATCGATACCTTTCTTGATATCCTCTAAAGGCATAACATGTGTAACGTATTTTTTAGCATTTAACCTTCCTGATGCAATCAGCATCAAAGATTTGTAATTCTGTAAATGATCATACCCGAAATGCCCCAAAAGTGCGAGCTGGTTATAGTGCACTACATTAGTATCTATTTCAGTTAATTTCCCTTTGGGAACACCACCGAAAAAGACAACTTTACCTCTTTTTGCTGCCATGGCAACAGCCTGCTGCTGGGCTTCCGTGGATGGATTCGCAGAAATAACCTTTTCAGCACCCCAATTATTGGTTATTTCTTTAACTCGAGCTATGGGATCTTCCTTTAAAGAATTTATCAAAAAGTCTGCTCCGAATTTTTTGGCCATATTTAAACGAACTTCCGACTGTTCAATAGCTATAACTTTAACGGCACCCCTAAGCTTGGCCAGTTCCAGGTGTAGACAGCCGATGGGACCGGTGCCGATTACAACAACGGTATCACCAAGTGTGACATCAGCACTTTCCTGGCAGGCATATACTGAAGACAATGGTTCTGTCATTACCGCTTCTTCATAAGACAGATGTTCAGGTATTGGAATAATCTGTCCTCTATCGATTATATCTTTGGTTATAAGCATGTATTCCGCAAAGCCACCGGGTATAGTAGTTCCGGGTACAATTAGATTTTCACACTGACAATACCACCCCATTTTACACGATGGACAATCAAAGCATGGGACTACCGGTGATACATATATTTTATCGCCGACTTTATACTTTTTTACATTTGATCCAATCTCAACAATATCCCCCGTAATTTCATGGCCCAGTATTTGCGGATATTTGATTCGATGATGACCGGAAAATATTGTTCTAATATCGGAACCGCAAAGGCCAACGGCTTTTACTCTTATAAGTAATTCATCTTTTCCGCATTCGGGTTTTTTTACATCTTCAATAACAAGGTCATTAGGAGCATGTAAAACTGCTGCCTTCATCATCAATTCCTCCAGTGTTTTAAATTTACAAAGTTTTTATTTGCTGCATAAGGTTTTTAATCAATGTTTAAAGTCTCTAGTATTTTTTTGCCGAGTTCCGCTTTCCCTACCCCGGTGAGAAACGCTAACCCAACTAGAGTTGGCACACCCAAATCTTTTTTTATATCGGTGCTTGTAATGACCAGGTCGGGTTTTAGTGCTGCTACATCTTTATCTAGGACCGCATAGGTGGTTTTTTTAATATTTGCATCACAACCATGCTGCTTTAAAAGATCTTTAACTTTTGATGCCATTACCGTTGAGGTAGCAATTGAGCTTCCACATGCACACAAAATCGTATA
>CAZFME010000010.1:0-21150 GCA_964520055.1 uncultured Clostridia bacterium | reverse complement strand
TAATTTTTGTATTAATTCTAAAATATTGAACTAATCTTGGTAATAACTTCCTGAATGAGATACGGGAACCAATAATAGCCGGTGGACAGGCTGGAAATAGCGGTAGTCCCTGCGGGAATGTCAAAACCTACTTCACGGGCTAAAACTGTAACATAAGGAGCCATGGCAGTAGCTGTCCATAATGTTGCACACAACATGGGAATACCGATCAATACGCTCCTGAACAGGTTTCCTTTAGTTAATCCAACTGCTACTACGGTCATGTAAACTATCGAGGGCAAATCCACCAATGGAAGCACTTTATTGCCCGGCAAAACTACTGCCAGTAAAATTGCAATTGGTATGAGTAGTACAGCAGTTGTAAGGTTCACAGGGTCTCCGAGCATTATGGCAGAATCCATACCGATATATATCTCACGGCCCTCGAATTTCTTAGTCATAAACTCACTTGCTGCCTCTGATACCGGTACCATGCCTTCCATGAGAATTGAAACCATTCGGGGCAATAGAACCATTGAAGCAGCTAGGCCCATGCCTGTCGTCAATACCTGTTGGTAAGGCAGGCGAGCTATTAGTGCCAGGACTGCACCAATTACCAAGCCCAAAATCATCGGCTCACCGACAATACCCATCTTCTTTTGTATGTTTTCTGGATCAAGGTTTATCTTATTAATTCCAGGTATTCTATCTAGCAGCCAATTGACAGGAAATGCTATTAAACCGGCACTTTGGGTAAAAAGGTGAGGAATTGAGACACCCGGAATTTGAAAATAATCATACATAATTTTTTGAGTCTTATCAGCTAAAACAAGGGTGGGGATCATTACAACAACACCTGTCAATATACCGATAAAAGCACTACCGGTGCGATGAAAGGCAATCTGCCCCAAAAGCATGGAACCCCAGTAGTTCCAGATATCTACATTCAGAGTCTTTGTCCATCTGAACATTAACATAATAAAATTAACCATGATTATACCCAGAGCAATAGCCGGAGCAAGACTTGAACCCCACGCTACCGAAGAGGTGGCAGGCCAGCCCATATCAATTACATTTAATTTGAATCCGGCATTTTTTACCAGAGATTCAGCTACAGGAGCAATAGTTCCCCAAAAAAACCCAAATACCATATTGATTCCTGCAAACCCTATTCCTATAGTGATACCGGAGCGGATGGCCTTTCCGAAACCCTGCCTAAAAATCAGACCCACAAGTGTAATTATTATAGGTAAAACTACCGTAGGACCTAGTGATGTCAATACTGACAAAAAATTCATTTTTCTGCCTCCCATAATTTATAAATTATTGATAATTAAACAAGGAGTAAGTATTTATTTGAAGTCATTTAATGCGAGCTTCTTTATCAGTGCATTTTTAACCAGACTCTCATCCGTCATTCGCAAAATATTAATAAGAAATTGTTCGTCTTGACATGTCTCCATAATGCGTTCCAATAGTTTTAGATGTTCATTTGAAGCTTTCAAAGCCAGTAGAAATACAATTGATACTGAGACGCATTCATCCGAATCCGCCATTGAAGATGCGGTTATCGGTTCCGAAAGTATTGCTGCAGCGATTGAGGGTTCAACCGTTAAACTTGGATCATATGGATGTGGTATTGCAATACCTAATTGGGAAGATATCTGCAGGCCAGTGGGATAATCCTTCTCCCTGGACAGCACGGAATTAATAAAACCCGGTTTGACTTTCTTCTCATTTAATAGCATCTCGCCCAAGTGACGGTAGCAGTCTTCCCAACCGTGAAATTTTTTATTGACCGATACAAAAAATGAATACTTCATTCCAACCCTTCCCTCAACTAGTCTCATAATTTGCTGTGTAAAAACCGTTCTTTATATCACCTCCAAATTTATCATACTTTTCATTCCCTCCTTCGTTGTAGATTAGCCTAACTTTACTTAAACGAATCTTGATACTAATATTTGCATTTTCCATGCCAAAGTTATCTTCTATTTTGGCATTTTTCGTCAAAGCGTATTCCAGACAATATTTAAAAGTATATACCTCCTGAAAAAATGACATTAGCAACCGGAAAGTATACATTTGCCACCAGTCAAGGGGTACCGGTTGTAAATGTCTGATTATATAAAACTCACTATTTTTTAATTATGGTTACAATAGTTATTTTACGAACTTAATCATATTAATAAAAAAAAGCCGCGTTTTGCGCGACTACAGGTCCAATAGCAACAATTGCAGATATGATAAATCCGTGAAACATGGGAAGAAACCCCGAGTTTTTAACCTCTCTAAGATAGAGATGGTTATTTAGTAAGTTTATCCATTATCTTGATTATCTCATCGATTTTTTGTTTTTTATCTGCTCGATCACCAAAATCAAAGGCCTCTGTTATACAATGCTTTAAATGAGCATCCAGCACATCTCTGTTGATATTTTTTAAAATCCCAATAGAGGCCATCAATTGATTGGAAATATCAATACAGTAACGATCATCCTCTACCATTTTGATGAGCCCTTCAATCTGTCCGCGTACAGTCTTGAGTTTTTTTAGTGTCAGATTTCTATCTGCTTTCATATTTTTTACACCTACGCTTCAATAGAGGTTACTTCATAACCTGCTTTTTCTACTGTTAGCTTTAACATTTCATCGGATACTGCCTTTGATAATAATACCTTAGCAGAATTATCTTCTAAATTAACCTGTGCATTAACTCCGTCTAAGCCATTTAAAGCTTTTTCTACATGCATCTTGCAATGATTGCACATCATACCCTTAATTTTCAAAGTCTTATCCATTTTTTCATTCCCACCTTCAACATTCTTATTATTTTTTATTTCCTTTTCTATAGTATTCTCTGTTTTAGCCATAGTAGGTTTGAATTTACGCAGTCTCAGTGCATTTGTAACTACAAAGAAAGAACTCATGCTCATAGCTGCTGCACCAATCATAGGTGTCAGCTTTATTCCAAGAACAGGGTACAAAAGTCCTGCTGCTATGGGTATTCCTAAAATGTTGTAAAAAAATGCCCAGAAAAGATTCTGTTTAATATTTCTAATAGTTGCCTTGGACAGCTCCATAGCTCCCACTGCATCCATCAGATCATTTTTCATCAAAACAATATCTGCAGATTCAATAGCTATATCTGTACCTGCTCCTATGGCTATCCCTACATCAGCTCTTGTAAGGGCGGGTGCATCGTTAATCCCGTCGCCTATCATACCGACCTTTTGCCCTAGCTGCTTAAGTGCCTGTATCTTTTGATCCTTTTCCTGTGGCAATACTTCTGCTATCACTTCATCAATCCCCAACTGTGAACGTATAGCTTCTGCGGTTGTTTGGTTATCCCCTGTAAGCATCACCACTTTAACACCCATTTGTTTAAAGCACTTGACTGCCTGGTGGCTGGTAGCCTTCGGCACATCTGCAACCGCAATAACACCAAGCAATGTATGTTCTTTTGCGAAGTAAAGTGAGGTTTTCCCTGCTTTAGAAAAACGGTGTGACAACTCTTCTACCGTTGCTGTAGGGACCCCTTTTTCCTTCATGAATTTTTCATTTCCCGCTGCATAAAAAATTCCGTCTATAAACCCCTCTACTCCCCGTCCCGGAACAGCATTAAATCTTTGTATCTCTTTTGAGGAGATATTTTTTTCTGCTGCATAATTTAGTATGGCAGCTGCCAAGGGATGTTCTGAATTTTTCTCCAGTGCCTGCGCAATTTCCAAAAATTCTTCTTCAGAATTTACGGTGCCAAGCACAATATCAGCTACACTTGGTTTTCCTTCGGTTAAAGTTCCGGTTTTGTCCATAACAATAGTGTCTACATTATGAAATACTTCCAGTGCCTCAGCAGACTTTACAAGTATTCCATGCTCTGCACCTTTTCCTGTACCAACCATAATCGCAACAGGTGTGGCCAAGCCTAAGGCACAAGGACAAGAAATAATCAAGACCGCTATTCCGGTAGATAGGGCAAATTCAAAACTGTATCCTGCAAGCAGCCACCCTATTGTAGCAATAAGTGCAATACACATTACCACTGGAACAAATATAGCACTGATTTTATCTGCAAGCCTTGCAATGGGGGCTTTCGTAGCATTTGCATCTTCCACCAGTGCTATTATCTTTGCAAGGGTGGTATCAGCACCTACCTGTGTAGCTCTGAATTTGAAAACCCCTGATTGGTTGATTGTTGCTGCACTTACACGGTCTCCCACCTGTTTTTCCACCGGTATGCTCTCACCGGTTAAAGCAGATTCATCCACAGAAGATTGACCTTCAATTATCACACCATCCACAGGAAGTGAGTCTCCCGGTTTTATTATTAAAATATCACCTGTTTGGACTAATTCCACAGGAATCTGTTCTTGTACACCGTTTCTTTCTACTGTAGCAGTCTTTGGCGCTAAATCCATCAACCTTCCTATAGCCTCTGAAGTTTTGCCTTTAGAACGTGCTTCTAAAAATTTTCCTACTGTAATAAGCGTAAGAATCATAGCAGATGATTCAAAATATAGATCATGATAATATCTATGAACCAATTCTAAGTCACCGGCACCCAAACCGTAACTCATCCGAAAAATGGCAAATATTCCATATACTAAAGCAGCTCCAGAGCCTACTGCTATTAAAGAATCCATGTTCGGGTGTCCTCTAAAAAGAGTCTTAAATCCTACTATAAAAAATTTACGGTTAACATAAATAATTGGCAGTATCAATAAGAACTGAGCAAAAGCAAAGGAAACTGCATTTTCTATTCCGGATAAAAACGAGGGTAAAGGCCAATTAAACATATGCCCCATAGATATATACATCAAAGGTATCATAAACCAAATAGAAACCTTTAAACGCAGCTTCATACCTTCTATTTCTTCAGCCATTGGGTTTTTAGATGACTCTGCTTTGAAGATTTGTTTTGCCCTATGCTCTGCTTTTAAAGACGCTCCGTATCCAACATCTGTTACCGCATTTATAATATCTGCATCTGAAACTTGCTTTTCATCGAACTTAACACGCATACTGTTTGTTAGCAAATTTACAGTAACAGCTTCCACACCCGGAACCTTTTTTACGCTACGCTCCACAGCTGCTGAACACGCTGCACAAGTCATACCGGTTATATCATAATTTTTATCTTGTTGCATTATATGCTCAACCTTTCTATCACCCCCACTGGGGTGTATGTGGTTAGATTATATAATCATTTTGGCTTAATGTCAATGAGTTTTATTTTTTTGAGATACTCGGTGACAATCCATAAGTAAATGACTTGTTTTTGATATTAAAAAAGAGCCTGTTTAAAAGCTCTGTCGGACTTCATTTATACAATAATTCTACTACAGAAACCTGTATTTTATAATCTCACAGTACATAATAATGTGCTTTGCTATAGCCATAATCAGTCATATATGTATTTTAGGGCAAAATAAGTCAAGCAAACTATCTCCTCTCCTGCGCAGCCGACAATAAACGTTTGAGCCTATACGATAGGCTCAAATCTTCCTGTAAAGAATCTAAGCACTGGTGGCTCGTAGGTCCACTTTAGACCTTTTATGTCTTCTCTGTGTTTATACGTGTTGATTACGGATTCAGCTACATAGTCCATGTGAGCATATGTGTAAACTCTTCTCGGAATGGTCAAGCGAACTAATTCTAGTTTTGGGAAGTACTCATTGCCATCTTTATCTCTTCCGGCAGATACATTTCCCCTTTCCATAGTCCTTACCCCCGAATCTACAAATATCGCGGCTGCTAGGGCTTGAGCTGGGTACTGAGACTGTGGAATATGAGGCAGGAGTGCTTTTGCATCTAAGAATACCGCATGGCCACCAACGGGTTTTACAATTGGTATACCGCCATCCATTAATTTTTCACCTAAATATTCCACTTGCTGTACTCTGTGTTTTATATAGTTAAAATCCATTGCTTCTTGAAAGCCAATTGCCAATGCTTCCATATCGCGGCCGGACATTCCACCATAGCTGGGCATGCCTTCAAATACTACCACCATGCTCCTAGCTGCATCATATAGTTTTTCTTCGTTCATGGCTAAAAACCCACCCATATTTACGATGCCGTCTTTCTTACCGCTCATGGTGCAGCCATCAGCATAAGAAAACATCTCTCTTACAATTTCTTTAATGGTCTTATCTTCATAGCCTTTTTCTCTTGTCTTAATAAAGTAGGCATTTTCCACACAGCGAGTGGCATCAAATATCACTCTTATTCCGTGTTTTTTGGAAAGTGTATTAATATCTTTTAAGTTCTGCATGCTCACAGGTTGACCCCCTGCTAAATTTACAGTAACTCCTACAGTAATATAAGGTATCTTGTCTGCCCCTACTTTTTTAATAAGGGCTTCATACTTATCTAAATCTACATTACCTTTAAAGTCAACATCATCTCTATCGGGTTCATGAGCTTCATCAATGATAACATCGCTAAAAGTCCCGCCGTTCATTTCTTGGTGTGCCCTTGTAGTCGTAAAATACATGTTGCCAGGTATATATGTTCCGGGCTTGACTAAGATTCTTGAGATAAGGTTTTCTGCTCCTCTACCTTGGTGAGTAGGTACGACATGTTTAAATCCAAATATGTCTCTAACTGTTTCCTCCAAGTGGTAAAAGTTCTCACTTCCAGCATACGCTTCGTCACCGACCATTAGGCCTGCCCATTGCCTATCACTCATGGCGTTTGTTCCACTATCGGTAAGAAGGTCTATATAAGTGTCTTTAGATCTGGTTAAAAATGTGTTATAGCCTGCTTCTTTTATAACCTTTTCCCTTTTTTCCCGAGGAAGGATTTGTAATGGTTCTACTGATTTGATTTTAAATGGTTCTGGCATATACTTCTTTTTCATCTAAAGCTCCTCCTTAAATAGTTGTTTTATCACAGACATTTGTCTTTTCGTTTATATGTTAATTAAGTAAGCAATAGTCATGCCAATAAAGAAAAAAGGCTAGGAGCGCTTTATACCTAACCTTACAGGCTTTTATCATTTTGGGAGTTGTAAACTTATTTTACAGATGTTGTAATGTATATTTACTGTTGTAAAAATTATTTACATATGCCGTATCTTTTGATTTTATTTATCACGGTGGTATGGGATATGTTCAAAGCTTCCGCTATTTTCCTCGAAGATTGGTATTCTTCACAGGCTTTTTTTAGGTAATTTTGCTCTATTTCTTCTAAGAGCTTGGGTAAATCCACAGGTAATGTTTCTTTTATCATTTGCTCATCTTTATCTGCTGTAATTTGCCCGGTTTTTGTTATAAGCAAATGTTTTTTTGTTATTGTATCTTCTGCTAAAATAGTTGCCCTTTCTAAAACATTCTGTAATTCTCTTGCGTTTCCGGGCCAGTCATGGCGTAAAAGCTCATTTAACGCCTCTTGGGTAAGTGCTAGCTTTTCTTTTCCCATATTGGACCCATGATTTTCCATAAAATGTTCGGCCAATGCAACAATATCTTCTCTTCGCTCTCTAAGTGGAGGAATAAATATAGGTATTACATTTAATCGATAGTATAGATCTTCCCGAAAAGTCCCTTCTTCCACCATTTTTTCTAAATTTCTATGAGTTGCCGAGATTATTCTTACATCGATTTTTACCTCATTTTTCCCACCAATTCGACGAATCTTTTGCTCTTGAATAGCTCGCAGTATCTTGGCTTGAAGATGTGTGGGCAAATCACCGATTTCATCGAGGAATAATGTCCCATGGGTCGCCAGCTCAAAAAAACCTTGTTTTCCCGAAGAGCTTGCCCCAGTAAAGGCTCCCCGCTCATAGCCAAAAAACTCACTTTCCAGTAAAGTATCAGGGACTGCGGCGCAATTCACTGCAACAAAAGGTCCGCTGCGTCGATTGCTTTCCACATGTATTGCCCGGGCAAAAAGCTCTTTTCCCGTCCCGCTTTCTCCCCGAAGTATCACACTAGAATCACTAGGAGCAATAGATTTTGCAATAGAAATAGTCTCTTTGAGGGCACTGCTCTCACCAATTATATCATCAAAACTTATCATAGATGGTCTTGTTATGGAATGCATTAGACGTCGTATATCAGACATTTCACGCAATATTATGAGTGCTCCGGTTTTTACCCCTATTTCATTTTTTATGACACGTATATCAGATATTATATTGACCTTCTTATTCCGAAACATGCCATTTAGTTCAACACCATCTCTGTCTTCTACATCAAGATAAGGGTTATAGAAGTTCTTAGGAATTATAGTATTGATATTACTATTGATGTCATTCTTACTTAAGCCAAATATATCCATTGCCTTTTTGTTAAAGTAAATTATATTGCCACTGCTGTCTACTGCAATGAGACCATCATTCATGCTATTTACCACTGTCTTAAGTTCTTTTTCGCGCTTTTCATAATCCATCATATCAATTTCTACTATGTCATGAAGTTCTTTTATACTTTCCTTCATATATTTTTTAAAATCATCCCAATAGATGTCTTCCCACTCAATCTGTACCGATATATATGGTGGATTTACTTCCATTGTAATTATATTTACTCCATAGGAAGCCAGTGCCTGTAAAATATCATGGGCCATGCCTACCCGATTTACTATACCTACAAATCTAATCCTTTTAGTTCTTTTAATCTTTTCTGTACTCACTTTTCCTCCCCTCTCTAAATATGCGCTAAATTATACAAAAGAATACCGAGAACCGAGCAGCCCAATTTCTCGCAGAAGGGCTATTTTATGCGTTGATGTACCTTGTGTGTTTTCCCAATTTTGGGGAAACTCTAATAATTCCAATCAATATTGACTTTAACTTTTTATAATGTTAATGTTGAATAATATGAGAATTATACAATATTTTTAGTCCAGTTTCGTTTTGGGCGTCTTTTGATTTTCTATTTTTTAAAGCGTTGTTTATGCACCTTACAAGGTTTAAATATTTTTACTCGCATAAACAAATTAAAAAGGAGTAATTAATTTTGGATAAGAAAAAATACGAAAATGAAATAGTCAATGCTTGGGTTGAGCCAAATGAACCAGCCGAAGTTATTAATAAGAGGTTTAGTTATCTAAATGAGCGGGCGTCAATAGTGTATGATTTTATCCTGTCATATTCTGCATATTTGTATAAAAAAAGAGATTACAGTATTGGCATAAAGTTATCAATGATGGAAGCACATATTCTTATAGACATTGCCGATAATCTAGAGGTTACAGTTACTAAACTAGCAAAGAAATGGAAAAAAACCAGCAGTGCAATATCTCAAATTGTTAAAAGATTAATAAAATGGGGATTTGTTTACCGTGTTAATTATGAAGGTGATAGAAAATATTATCATTTATATCCTACAGAAAAAGGAAAGAAAATCGCACTTAAGCATAAGGAGTATGACAACATTGATATTATTAAGACAAATAAAAGGTTGCTGAGGAAATTCACTGTAGATGAAATGCTTAAATTCGAAGAGATATTAATTGAATACACAAAGCTACTAGAGGTAAATAAATAATTATCCCTCCATACCAAATACATAAGCCGGCTCTGGCTTTTACATCAGCTGCACCTGTGAATAAATCGTTTCATGCAGGCCAATGATGCAAGAATTGGTTCTACTGCTAAACCTACCTTTGTAATTATGTTACGCTTAATATTGTATATATAATTTTGAAATTGGTTTTTTGCAGTAGAATCAATTTTATCGTAAAAATATACTCCAATTTTAAAGTGTTTTTAAACATTGCTCGGTTAATTCAAGATAATCTTTCAGACCAGTTACCTTTTTCGCTGCAGCTGTGAGTGGTACAACATCTTGCCTACTAATATGCTCCAGTGTAAATTTTCTGTTTAATGCCATGAATTGTTGGATCCCTACTTTAATTCTGTCAAGATATGAATAAAGCCCTATGGCTCCGCCAGATATGGTTTCTGGGTTTTCGTAATACAGCTTTAATTTTCTTATGTCTGCAAACAATTCTGCTTTAGTATTGCCATACATTTGAAATTCTTTAGGAACTATACCTTCACTTAACAGTTCTTCTATCCTTTTACCCACCATTGAAGCTGTCATCGCTGCTCTGCCTATTCCCACCATGCTTATATATGGTGCCCCAAGTGCCAGGGCTTTATAGACCTGATCCTCCATCGCTATACCCCCGGCAACTGCCACTTTGGGCAAATCATAGCCCTTTGCTTCCATACTCTGCAGGATTTTATAAAGCAGGCTTTCCATGATTATTGTGGGAATTCCCCACTCGTTCATCATCTTGACAGGACTGTTACCGGACCCTCCTCCGGCACCATCAAATGTCACCATATCCACTCCTGCTTTTGATGCTATTTTTAAAATCATTGCTAAATCATTAGGAGCAAATGGCCCTGTCTTAAAACAGACTCTTTTAGCCCCTAAGTTTCTTAATTCCCTAACTCTGTTTACTAAAAAGTCCTCATTCCATATGGGTAATTTCCCTATTTTCTCAAAGTGTGGTCCTTTACCATCTTTGTACAACTTGGCAATCTCTTCAGCCTCAGGATCGGGATATACAAGATAGCCCATTTTTTTATAGGCAAGTGCTTTATCTAGACTTTTTACTATACTCATTCCCTGTATTCCCTTAGCTGCCTGCCCAAATTTAAGTTCAACCGATTCTACACCCAATTCCTGAATAGCGTAATCCAGCACTCCTAGATTTTCGTCGTCAAAATTGCCTTGAAGCATTATATCGCCATAACCTCTGTAATACAGTCTGAAGGCTTCAACCATCTCTTTTATCAATGGAGAATCGATGACTTTTCCGTCCTCAAGTACAAGATTATCATCTTTAGCTACGACATCCTCACCAATTACTGCCAACACTCCTGCTAGGGCAGCGCCTCCAAAATAGTCTTTCCAATTAAGTTTTGCTATTGCCGGTAGAATAATTGGCATTTTCAATTTTATTGGATGTTTTTTCCCTATAGTAGTCTCTACACTTGCCTTTGGAAATGTAGCTTCATACGGATTTTCCTTACATCCTTTTGCACCAAATACACAACCATTAATGTTTAGATGAGAAAAATCTGTTGGATAATCTTTTTCTGAGGCAAATTGATTTCTGTCAGGTTGATAAGGGTAGGTGGCTTCTCTGCCGCGCAAAGCTGACAGGCCTATTTCACACATTCCTGTGCATGATGCTGTACACACTGCACACATTCCGGAAAAATGAGATATGTTATCAGGTGTTCTCATTTTTGTATTGCTCACAGTGCTTCCCAGTTTTGGGCTATAAGTCATATGAATTCCCCTTTCACTTTTTGTATATATTAGACCTCTATTAAGTTTAGTCATGTTTTTGACATATGTCAACTTAAAATTGTGTTAACTTACTATGGATTTTAAAAAAGTTGTTTTATTAGAATATTATAAGCAGCTTACTTAATAAAACTGCTGACAGCACTAATAAGCCCAGTAATGCCGCTGCAAAATATTTATATTCATTGTATAGCTCCAGGGTAGATGCATTCATGATTTTCGTTGTAAATACCTGACATAGATGAAGCGGTGAGAAAAAATAACCTAAAAAAGCACTCGCATAAGAAAAATAAAGGTAGATATACAGCATTTGACTAGAGCAATTTAATTTTGAAAGCATGGGGATAATAATCGCCAGTGATGTTGTTTGATATCCGGTTACTGTACCAAAAAACACAGAAGTAATAAAAAAGACAAACATGATCGAATACATGCTACTACTTTTACTAAACATGTCACTAAATAGTAAAAGTAGAGAGTCCATATGTAGGATTATTTCTTTTATTATTAATATGGATATAACAATAATGATAGTATCCCAATGAATTGATTCAATAAATGTTTTAAAAAACTCATGTTTATTGCTTAAAAAATAAACTATTATTATACTAAATAATATAGTGATAAAAAAAGGCAAACCGGTAATTAAATTCATTATCACACATATATAAATAGGTGATGTATATATCAAAAATTTGGTTATATTTTTGCTGGATTTTTTTTGCTTTACTTTGTTTTCTACTTTGATATCCTTAATAAAAAAGATATACCCTAAGGCTACTAAAAATATCACAAAGATTGTGTTTAGTAATATTAGGTGAATGATATTTATATCAGGCATCATAGCTGCTATAATCAATAATGACGTCGAATATGGCATTATAAACATAGCAATATGCCGAAAAACAAGATTGATAGCGGCTCTTCTTGCAGCAGAAATATTGACTTCCTTCCCAATTTCATTAACAAATGGAGCAGATAACATAGCTCCTCCGGGTATAATTAAAAATCCAATCATAGCTGGGATTAACATTAAAATACTCTTTTCGTTATTTATCATATCCTTCATAATACGCACAATTTCATCAAGTATTCCGTAATGTTTCATTAACCCACCGAGAACGCTTACCATGAATATTGTAAGTATCATGTCAATAGAAGATGAACTAAATATAGAAGCAATTGCTCTCATAAAGTTATGATAGCCAATCCCTGATAATGTTCCTAATAATAATACAACGGCTATTAAAACACTACTTAATTTGTACCCCTTTTTTAGCATAATCGGGATAATTAGAAATGTTATAATCACTTTAATTAATTGAATTATAGTAACCATTCCTTTCGCTTCGCCCAAGGCTTAAAACGGTAGAAAACCGTTGTCTTTGAGCTTGTTTATATTATTTAGCATATCTAATGTACAATGTCACAAGCACCTAAATACTTGTGACATTGTACATTAGCAAATAAAGATATTTATGCTTTTAGAGAAATGAAATTTCTTGGATGTTAAACTAACTTATCATATGCTGTTTTTATGCGATTTAAACCTTCCTCTAATAAAGACCTTGGACAAGCAATATTCATTCTCATATAGGGTGCTCCTAATGGCCCAAACCAAATTCCATTATCCAGTGCTACCGATGCCTCATTTAGGAAAAATTTATCCAGCTCTTTAAAAGTTAACCCTAATCCCTTACAATCAAGCCACATCAAGTAAGTGCCTTCTGGTTCCTGACATTTAATCAATGGCATATTGTCTTTCAAGTATTTATCCAAAAACAGATAGTTATCCCATAAATAATCAATCAACTGTTCTAAATAGTCTTCTCCGTATTTATATGCTGCAACAAAAGCTACTACACCAAATATACTGATGTTTTGAGTTCTATGTTTCCTTTGCTGAATTAAATATTCTTTGCGCAGTTTTGGGTTAGGGATAACTATAGCAGAACATTGTAGACCTGCAATATTAAATGTTTTTGTTGGGGCTACGGTAGTAATAGTGTTATTTTGAAATTTTTCGCTTAATGAAGATATTGGAACATGTTTAGCATGTCTGAAAACTAAATCAGAATGTATTTCATCAGATATCAATAATATATCATTCTCTAAACATATATTGCCTAGCTCAATTAATTCTTCTTTTTTAAATACTCTACCTACAGGGTTATGTGGATTGCAAAGAATCATTAACTTTGCTTTCTTGTCTTTGGCTTTTAATTTTAAATCATCAAAATCCATAACCCATTTTTCCCCATTATAAACTAAGGGGTTCTCTAATACAAACCTTCCATTATTTGTTATGACTTCTTCAAATGGGTAATATACAGGTGGTTGAATTATTACTTTATCACCAGGCTTTGTGAATGCATTAACGAGAATGCTAAGTGCAGGAACTACACCATTGCAAAATTCAACAGCTGAAGGGTCAATCACCCATCCGTGTCGCTTAGCTAACCATTCTACAGCAACTTCTTTATATTCTTTTGTTAATCTTGCATATCCATAAATCGGATGTTTTGCCCTTTCTATAACTGCTTCAACTACTTCTTTTGGGCACTCAAAATCCATATCTGCTACCCACATAGGAAAAGCATCAGGATTATTTGGAAACCGATCCCCTACACCATCCCATTTCATGCTGTAAGTATTTTGTCGATTAATTACTTTGTCAAAATCATACTCCATTGGTATCACCTCATATTTTATTATCTCTATATAATATTGATATAAGATATGTGTTTATATCAATCGATACAAAAAACTCCTAATAGATAGAATTCGTTATAGTTTCTCCCAGAAAAGGCTTCTATTTGTGTTAGTAAATCTTTCAATACCATTTTCCGTTATTACAAACTCGTCTTCCAAGTTATAGGAATTGTTAAATGAACTATAATAAGGAGTCTCCAAGCAAAAAACCATACCCGGAGCAAAAACTTTTTCTTCTGTTGCAGATATAAAAGGATACTCTTCAGTAAATCTACTACATCCAATTGAATGACCGAAATGACCTCTTATATAATCAGGAATATCTTTTCGTATCACATTCAATGTTTTTTTGAAAACTTCACTCATTTTTACTCCTGGCCCTATCAACTCAAAAGCTAAATCATTTGCCTTAAGTAATACCTCAAATATTTTTTCCCTCTCCGGTTTAACCTTGTTGCCAACTACATATGTCCTTGCTAAGTCTGTCGTATAACCAAAATGAGTTGGACCACCATCCAAACGGACTATATCCCCTTCTTTAATCGTTACATTCTTCCTTGGTATAACTACAGGTGAGTAATGTTCACCTAGTGTATGTGCTGCAAATTGAGTGTAAAAATCTTTTCCTTGATTAAGACAAGCTTTATTCCATATGTGCAAAATATCTTCTTCATTCATACCAACTTCAGTATTAATGGCTGTTTCAAACATTGCCCTCTCACCGGCTTTTGCCCCAGTTCTTAATACTTCAATCTCCCAAGGGGTCTTAATTGATCGTGCATTCTGTAATATCTCTTCACAGTTGGATATTTTATCCATTCCATATGTGTCTATTAAGTAATTCATCTTACTAAAAGTTATAAATGACGATTCTACGCCAATTTTTTTTGGGTTTGAACACGCACTGTTAATTATGTCTATCGCCATTTTGAATGTTTCATTAGTATCTGGTTGAGCATCTTTTTCTAGATTTCCATCAGCTAAATCAGCTATATATATCCAAACAGGGTAAGTTTCAACATTAATATCGCTGCAAGTATTCTTAGCAGCAGCAGCTTCAAATTCACTACATATCAGCGTTATTTTACCTTGTTTCGGTACTACAGCAAGTGCCATTCCAACTCTATTTGACGAATACATAAACATACTTGCCATACCTGTACAATAATAAATAGCCTCTGGAGAAGTAATTATCATCGCATCAAAGTTTTGCTTTGCCATTTCTGCTTGTAACTTTTGTTGAATTAACGTTTGTTCTCTTTTCAACATGATCTATACTCTCCTTTTCATGATTATTGGAAAAATTAACATTTTATCAATGTTTACAACCCGATAAGTTTTCTTTTCATCCTTCTGTTGTTAAAAAATATCAAAGTAATCTTAAATTTGATTCTACTGTGGAGACTTTTATTATTTCATTGTTAACATGTAGAGTGCTATATTTTTTATATAAAATTGGTTTTTTTACAGTAGAATCAAATTTAAGTTTTAGCAGTATAATGTCACCGGATTCAATTACAATTATATGCTTCTAATAATTATAATTAACTTAAGTTCATCTTTTGCTATGTTATGTGCTAAATATAAGAAAACCTAAACTTTGATCCAATTTAAATCCCTTGGCACATTAGTAAATAATTCAAATCCATCTTCAGTAATCACGAGTTCATCTTCTAAATTGTATGTGTGATTAAATGAACTGTAGTAGGGTATTTCTGTGCAAAATACCATTCCCGATTCAAATACACCTGTTTCTGTGGCTGAAATAAACGGATATTCTTCTGCAAACCTATTGCAGCCCATGGAATGACCAAAGTGTCCTCTCTTATAAGCTGGTATGCCAGCTTTCTTCACTGCAGCCAGTGCTTCTTTAAATACATCGCACATTCTTACTCCCGGTCCTATCATACTTATTAGTTTGTCGTATCCTGCCAGGAGTGCTGCATAAACTCTTTCCATTTCTGCAGTTTTTGCTTTGCCACCAATTGCATATGCCCTGCCTAAATCAGAACCATAGCCTTTTCGCCAAACGCCTCCATCTAATCTAATAATATCGCCTTTTTGTACAGTATAATTTTCAGCCGGGATTATCTGCGGTGACCAATATGATGCAAGTGTATTAGCTGAAGTTACTGCATATACATCTTTTGATTGTGCAAAACATCGTTCATTCCAAATAGAATTGATTTCTACTTCAGTCATACCTGGCTCTATTCTCTGGTATGTTTCAAACATCGCTCTTTCAGACATTTTAGCATTATCTCTTAAAACACTTATTTCCCAGTCTGTTTTTATAGCTCTAACACGTCTTAAAACCGGTTCACAATCAACAATATTATCTTTACCAAATGCACTGACTAGAAAATCCCATTTTTGAAATGGCATACTCTCCATTTGAATACCTATCTTGGGAGAAGATTTGCCATCCAATATAATTTCTTTCGCCATTTTGAAAGTCAAGTTCATATCTGGTTGTGCCGGTTTATCTTCTCCGTCATCAGGAATGTCTGCAATGTAAATCCAAACAGGATAAGATTCTATCTTTATATTTTTACACATTTGTTGTGCCGCAAATTTTTCAAACTCGTTCACTATCAATGTTATTTCTCCATGTGCCGGTACTATAGCAAGTGTTAACCCTACCCTGTTGGAGCTATAAAGAAAAGAACTCGCATGGCCTGTGCAGTAGAATATTGCTTCCGGAGATGTTATTAACATCATATCTAACCCTTGTTTGTCCATCTCCGCTTGTAATTTTTTTTGAAATTCTAACTGATTTCTATTTTTCACTGTATCACCCTTTCTTTTTAAAATATAGTATTGATTCTACTGCAAAAACCTTATTTTTGTAATTTTATGATCGATATATAGTATGTCTTCAAGAGATAATTTACTTTGTGCAGTAGAATCAATAACTAACGCTAATTACTTCAAATCAATACGTTATTTTTCTTGTAATATTTGCTTAAAATTTTTATTTTTATTATATACATAATTGTTTACATCATCTATCATAGTTTCTATTACTTCATCAGATGGCTTTTCTGTGCTGAGAGAAACTGTAACAAATAGAATAATATTTACTAGCATTCCCCACCAAATTGCATGAATTCCCAGTGGAGACTTAAACGGAGGTACAAACAAGGTTAATATTACAACAATCAACCCGCCCAACATACCTGTAAGCGCACCATCCGAATTTGCTCTTTTCCAATAAAGCCCACCTACCATAGGAATAAATATTTGAGCTCCGAGAGGATAAACGGTATTTGTCAGCATCCCTACTAAAGTATCCAGTCTGAGATAAGCGATGATAAAACCGACAATTAGTAAGACAACACAGAACCAACGGCCTAGTTTAACTAAAAAGTCCATTTCAGGTTTTACACCTTTTTTCTCACAAATAGTCTTTTCATAAACATCTCTTACAAACAAGGATGAGATTGTTAAGTATTGTGAATCAGCTGTAGACATTGCTGCAGCTACAATTCCAACTGTAATTATCATACCAATAGCAAGTGGTAAATGATCTGCTACGATTAATAGTGTTATATTGTCAGACTCCAGTGCTGATAGGTTGGGGAATAATAGAATTCCTGCTAATCCAATCAACATTGCACCTGTATAAATTATTAATGTGAGAATTGGATGTGCATATAATGAAGCCCGTAATGCTGTTTCATCTCGTGTTGTATAGAATTTTTGAAAAATCTGTGGAGTTACGGCAATGCCACTTGTAAAGACCATCCAGTTTGCCCATTGACTCATATTCCAGTATCCACTTCCACCTGGTAGTGTCAACCTGTCAGCATTATTTACTGCAAGTTCTTTAAACAGCCCTGGAATTCCACCCCAATAATAGTTTGCTATATAGACGCCACCTATTAATAATGCAAATACCATGAGTAATCCTTGAACAGCATCTGTTAATGCAACTGCCCTATATCCACCCTGGAATATATATATTGTCAGAATAATACTTAAAAATAATGCGCCTAATTCAAACGGTACTTTACCGTGAGTAATACCTTCGAAAATATTCCCAAATCCTTGAATCTGAATAGCAACATATGGAACTGAAACTATTATCATTGATATAGATGATGCTGTACGCATCCTTTTATCATATCTGGCTTCCATGAAATCTCCTAATGTTATAAAACCATGTTTATGACCTAAATAACTTGTTCTGAAGACAAATGGATAATATAGCAAGAACATAACCATTGAATTAGAAATAATTAAGAACCAAGAGCCCACTCCATATCTGTAGAAATACCCCGGCATTCCCAATAAAGCAAATGAACTTAACATTGTTGTCATAAAGGCACCTATTGCTAAGATTGGTCCCATTGACCTGCCGCCTAAATAATAGTCATTAAGGTTTTTGGATTTTTTATCTCCTTTTTCCGCTATAAAACCTATACCCATCATAGCAAAGGCATATATAACTATCATTAAAGTGATCCATAGCCAATTTTCCATGAAAAATCACAATCCTTTCTTTGCACCGATTTTATAAAAAAGTAGATATCCAATAATTAAAGCCCAAATAAATAAAACATGAAAACCTACCAATACCTTTGGAATCCAACCACCAACCAGTACTAAAGGACCCGAACCCCAGATTTGTAAATAGAAATAGGCAATTAACCACAAAAAAACATTAACAAAGGTGAACTTTCCTAAACCTGATTCCCATGGTCTCTCAAGCTTATCATTCATAGTTTTCTGCCTCCTAATGAATTGTTTTTAATAACAGACCACGCACAATTTAGTATCTACCTTTATTGTCTTTACATGCTTTTTCACACTCCTTTCCGAGTAGAGCAAACCAGAATTTGTGTTTAAAATGGATTATTTATTAATGGATTTAATAATAAATAAGATTAATAGTTAAGTAGTTTAACTATTATATTTATTATACCACTTTTTTACGTTAATGCAATATCTAATTTTAACTAACTGTAGTGGTTATTTATATTTCCATTTGTATGCCTATATGTTTTTCATTAAGATCACTTGACGTCTCTAGCTCTATGGCAATCTTATCTTCGTTTTCCCCTCTTCACGATTACTCGCTTTCATTGGCTTAGGCTTTATCACTACAACATACAGGGGAATTATGCCGGATGAAGATTTGGATAACCTCTCATATCACGATTAAAAAAGAAAACGATGCATTTATATATGTTGCGGAAGATGAGATAAAAGAACTAATTGGATTTGTCAGCGGGGGAAGAGAAAGAAAAAGGGACGATGATTCTAGTTGAGAGATATATGCAATTTATGTCTTAAAAGAATTTCAAGTGAAGGGTATTGGAAGATCGTTGTTTAAAAAAGCCTTAGGAGAATTTATTGGTTTGAACCTAAAAATCCCTTAAAATATGGGTATTAGATGAAAACCCATATTTTAAGGGATTTTATAAGAAACTGGACGGAAGACAAATCGAGTCTAAAAAGTTGAAAGGACTTGATATCGTAGCATATGGTTGGGATGATATTAACTATTGGGTTCATGATATTAAGTGTAATTCAGTGAGCGATTTTACATACAATAGCATTAATGAAACTTGCCAAGAATGATGTAGATCATGATGCGTAGATAATATGGCAGACGTTAGATGCAGTCAATTACTCCTTCATTTGGATACGCTTTAGGTACTATGATAGCGACTATTGCATTTATGGTGGTAGGTATAATTGGATTTAAAGCGCCGCTGCAAATGATGTTCTTTTTATCATGGCTAATCATAATAAAGGGAAGGTAAAAACATAAATATGAAGTTGAATTACTGAAGAGTGTGATACTATAAGCTTGAATAGAGTCTGGATTTTGAAAACCAAGGAAATAACTAGCAAAGGGTTATATATTCTGATAATTTTACTATTTTTAAAGGAATTTCATAGTTACTATCGAAATAATAAAGATAAAGATTATAGAGGGAGGCATGAAATGAAAACACAAATCAAGTATGCACAAGCATTACTCGAGAAAATGCCCAGAGCTAAATTAGGTTTTTTTCCTACTCCTTTACACAAATTAGAAAAGCTTTCAAACAAGCTTGGTGTAGAGCTGTATCTAAAGCGAGATGATTTAACAGGCATAAATGTTTACGGTGGCAATAAGATGAGAAAGCTTGAATTTTTGCTTGGAGATGCTATCTCGCAGGGCGCAAAGTATGTCATAACTTTTGGTGCCACTCAATCCAATCATGCTATGCAAACCGTAGCTGCTTGCAGAATGTGTAATTTAGAACCAATCCTATTTTTACTGAGCATTGTTAAACCTGACGAAAATGATTTACGCGGGAATATGCTGCTCGACAAAATAATGGGGGCAGAGGTTAATATTGTTTCTGCTGAAGGCAAGCCTATGTTTGAGAGTTTCGAACTTTCACGTTTGCAGTCGGAAAAAAGAATTCGTGAACTTGAGAAGCAAGGGCATAAATGTTATGTAATACCTACTGGAGGAGCTAACCCCATAGGCTCAATTGGATTTATAAGCGGTTTTGTAGAGCTAATTGCTCAAGCAAATAAAATGGACATCCAGCTTGACTATATCTGTCATGCAACAGGTTCTGGAGGAACCTTAGCTGGTTTAGCAGCCGGTAAGAAGTTGCTAGAATCAAAGGTAGAGATATTATCCTTTAGTGTAAGCGAAAAACCGGAAGAACATCCAACAACTGTAGCAAATTTAGCAAAGGATGCGATAAAACTATTAGGTGCTGATAAGATGATTACCCCTGACGATTTAAATTTTGATTCAAACTATCTCGGTGAAGGATATGAAATTCCAACTGATGCTTCTACAGAGGCATTGAAGCTCTTAGCCAGGACAGAAGGAATATTAATCGATCCGGTATACACAGCCAAAGCCTTTTCCGGATTACTTGATTATATTGAAAAAGGCACAATTCCTCAGGGGAGTAAAGTATTATTCTGGCATACAGGTGGAGCAACGGCTTTATTTGCGGAAAAACAGATAGTAGGTGATGTCTGTTCATAAAGATGATGAGGCATTCTTCAAAGTAAACATGCAAAAAATATGTTGACAAATCTGGGAAGAAGAAAAACGTAAACAAAAGGAATTTAGAAATTATTAAATTAGTGGCTATTTTTACCTCGGGAAAACCGAGGTTTTTTTGTTTGCGAGGCATGTTGCCGAGCCGATGGTTTAAAAG
>CAZFME010000009.1:0-34478 GCA_964520055.1 uncultured Clostridia bacterium | reverse complement strand
TCTTCGGCTTCTGACCTCCGCCTCCGGCACATGCTACGTCTCAGGCATAACACTGTTCAGTTTTCAAAGACCACTTTGTTTTGATTTTGACTGGATTTTCATCTTACTACATTTTAATAATATTGTCAAGAAGATTTAACCCAACAGTTTCTAATTATATCAGTTCATCCAATCAGTGTCAACTGTTTTGGAAATTTTATTTTTTTATTATAAAGGTGAATCGACTAACCAGCTAATCAACGATGTTTAATATACCATATGCCAATAATAACTTCAATTATTATAGACGATAACCTTACAATACCTGGTGCCGTATTCTTTCATATACTTCTTATATCGCTTTTTTTCAGCTGTATAAATATTATTTAAAATCCAAAATAGCCTGAGGAACATTTCCAATTATAATCGTTTCCACTATAGGTACATGTGTTTTAACGGTAATGTTTGAGCTTAGCAAAGGTTGTATGACTTGAATATTAGCTATTATCTCAAGAACTACTCTATGGCGCGTTTGATTTATACCTGCTTCTTCAAAGGCTTCAACTGTATTTACGTCAGCTGTTCCTGCAGGTAATAATGATACACGTATCACAGGGCCATAATTGGACAGTATTTTGCTCCTCGTAGCCGATCCTATAGGTATCGTAATACCATCCATGGTTACTTCACGCAAAACTTTAATCACTTCCAATGCCGTTTCAGATTCAAGCCGATTTATTTCTACGGTATTTATCTGAATTAAAGTTACCTGACCGCTTGTATCTTTATGTATTGATACTAAGTCCTTATATTGAACATTTTTCGCTACTTTATCTTTCACAGCTTGGTTAATAGCTTTAGTGGCTATAATTCTTGCTTGGGTTTCAGCGATAGCTATAATATTAGGAGTTAATTGGTGCTCGACAAAATTAAAAACACTGTAAAATGTAATAAAAAACATTAAAAAAAACATATAGAGTTTAAGGGTTCTAGGTTTTAAAGTCCTAAAAAATCGTCGGACTCTAAACATAAAAAACCCCCCTTCCTGACTATTCTATGCATGAAAGGAAAATAAAGTGACTTTTTTATTTTTGATTGATACAATTAAGTTACAGAATAAAAGGAATATTGTTTCTATTATCGTCATCTTCACCCAAGCAACTTCCTACGCTAAAACCAATATCATTATATAACAAAAGATTTATAAGACTTCCTGCCATACAGTGGTTCCGCACTTTTTATCGCATACACTATTGCCTTAGCCATTACTTCGGCCGCTAGAATTCCAACGGTGGAAACATCTGTTTTTATACTTCCTAATGAAAGACAAAAAATTGTATCTCCATCGAACATGGTATGTACCGGTCTAATGGTTCTGGCATAGCCGTTGTGTGCCATAGAAGCCACCTTGCCTGCTTCGGATTTTGAAAGAAGGCCGTTGGTTGCTACCACTCCAATAGCGGTATTCCCACCAAAAGAGTTTGCTAGACTTGAACCTTTTTTTATAATTTCTAAGGTGTTTACAAAGTCATTTTTTGTTTCATTTAGCGTTCCGGCTAAAATATCTCCTGTATCCGGATCTATTACATCTCCTAAACAATTCACAACTACTAGAGCCGCTACCACCAATTCACCTACATTAATTGAAGCAGCGCCAAGGCCGCCCTTCATGGAAAACTCATCACCAAAATATTTACCCACAGTAGCTCCTGTTCCGGCTCCCACATTTCCTACTGCATTATTTTTTCCTGTTGCATTCAAACAAGCTGCATATCCCATTTTAAAATCCGGTCTTCTTCGATAATTTCCAACATTTAAATCAAAAATAACAGCAGCCGGTACAATTGGAACCCTCGTTACCCCAACATCAAAACCTATTTGATTTTCCTCTAAATAATGCATTACCCCTGATGCGCCATCAAGACCAAAAGCACTTCCGCCGCTCAAGTATATGGCGTGTACTTTTTGTATTAAATTCTCCGGTGCTAGCAAATCTGTCTCTCGAGTTCCCGGAGCCCCACCGCGCACGTCAACACCTGCAATCGCTCCGTCTTTGCATAAAATTACTGTGCAACCGGTGCCAGCCTCATAATCTTGAGCATGACCCACTTGTATCCCTTTTACATCAGTTAAACAGTTAAGCATTTTGTGTTTTCCTTTCGTTAATTAATATTTGTTATCGGGGTTTATTAGTTCTCTTTCGTAGTAATTCAATGTTATCTTTTTTTTCCTTAAATCTTTGTTCTTCTCCCATGTTTGTTGGGCGATAGTACTTTGTACCTATTAAATTTTCTGGCAAACACTCCATAGCCGTAACCTTATTTTCAAAGTCATGAGCATATTTATATTCTCTGCCATAACCTAGTTCTTGCATTAGTCTTGTCGGGGCATTTCTTATATGCAATGGAACTGGCTGAGCAATGGTTTTTTCTGCATCTTCCTTTGCTTTTAGATAGCCTGTATAAAGAGCGTTTGACTTGGGTGCCAGTGCAAGATAAACCGCTGCCTGAGTCAAGCTCGTACTACATTCCGGCATACCGATAAAATGTGCAGCATGAAATGCTGCCACAGCTTGTTCTATAGCCTTTGGATCAGCCAGGCCAACATCTTCTGATGCAATGCGAATCATCCGCCGAGCTACATAGAGTGGGTCTTCACCGGCTTCAAGCATACGAGCAAGCCAGTAGATAGTTGCATCACTGTCACTATTTCTGATAGATTTGTGAAAAGCCGAAATAAGATTGTAATGCTCTTCTCCCTTTTTGTCATATAAGAGAGTTTTCTTTTGAAAGGCCTCTTCAAGAACTTCGTCGGTAATGTATATGACACCGTCTTTTGCCGGCGTTGAGCTTAGTACTGCCAATTCCAACGTATTTAATGCCACTCTGGCATCTCCGTTGGCGTAAACTGAGAGCTTTTCAAGGATTTCATCCTTGATATCGATATTTATTTTGCCCAGTCCACGTTCTTCATCTTTAACGGCTCTTTTTAACAGGGTTACAACATTTTCCGGTTTTAAAGGCTTTAATACAAATACTTTTGATCGTGAAAGTAGAGCCGAATTTAGTTCGAATGATGGATTTTCCGTGGTAGCACCGATTAGAATTACATCTCCTCTTTCTACAAAAGGCAGGAAAGCATCCTGCTGTGATTTGTTAAATCGATGAATTTCATCAATAAAAAGCAGTGTACTTTGCCCATACATCCGACGCTCTTCAGCTTGTTTCATAACTTCTCTAATTTCCTTTATTCCCGAAAGCACAGCACTGAAGTTTTCAAATACAGCATGGGTTCTTTCGGCAATAATTTTTGCCAAAGTAGTCTTACCCACTCCCGGTGGACCCCATAGTATCATTGATGTTATACTGTCACTTTCAATGAGTTTTCTCAATATTTTACCTTCACCTAGTATATGTTCTTGACCTTCTAATTCATCAAGGTTTTTTGGCCTCATTCTGTCAGCTAAGGGGCCTGATACCTTTTTCCCTGTCCTATCAAAAATCGATGTTTGCTTATTCATCATCATCACCCGTATATTTTAAACTGTTTATATTTACCTTCATAGTCTTTCCAAATTATTTGGGTTCTTTCCACCCGAGCCCATCGAACGTCCTGTTTGACATAATCAAGTAGAGTTAAGATCGAAGTCTCATCACCCTCAACTTCAATTTTAACACTGCCATCAAGCATATTTTTAACATATCCCAACAACTTAAGGCTTGTAGCCTTTCTATATACTGAATATCGCATGCCTACACCCTGGACAACACCATACAGGTAAATGCAAGCTGATTTGTCCATTAAAACCCTCCTCTTTCCTCCATTTACCAAATGTACCAATCAAAATGCCAGGATAGTGCCATGTTTAAAATTATGTTCTATATTCTTACATGAAAATCCTGCTATTTACCTAATAATATAAGCATATTTACCACGTTGATAACAGTATATATCTCGAAAATTAGGTAATAAAAAAAGTCAGATGTATTTTATTAAAAACACATCTGACCGCTTATATTCACCTCAATATTTATAGTATTGATTCTATAGAATTATACATATCAATCCCCCACTACCCTCATTTACAATGCGCTGTAATGTCTCTTGAATCTTGTCTTGGGCTGATTCCGGCATATTAAATATTTTATTTTGTATTCCTTCTCTTACAAGATCGTTTAAGGATTTTCCAAAAAGGTTGGTTTCCCAAAGCTTTGATGGATCACTTTCAAATTCGCTTATTAAGTAATTGATGAGTTCTTCACTTTGTTTTTCCGTACCGATTATAGGCGATACTTCTGCATTAATATCAGTCCTTATCATATGGATAGATGGTGCCACAGCCTTTAACTTAACACCAAATCTGGCTCCTTGTCGAATGATTTTAGGTTCTTCCAAGCTCATCTCATCCAACTGGGGAGGCACTATTCCATACCCTATTTTTTGGACATCTTCCAAAGCCTTTGCTACTTTATCATACGCTTTTTTTGCCTTAGTCAGATCACCCATAAGCTGTAAAAGATCCCTTTCTCCGGTTATTGTCATATCTGATGATTCGCTGAGGACTTTATAAAACAAGTCTTTTCCAGTATCCATTATAACTTCTGCCGTTCCTAAACCTAAATTCATTTCTTTGAGCTGTACTTTTTCAATAAAATCATAAGCCCTAAAGGCTTCCAATGTTTTCTCTATGCCTCTCAAACGCTTTATATCTTTTACAGTATCTTTTACAGCCTCTTCAAACTGTTGTCTGAGCCAGTGATCCTTTTTCAAAACCTGTACCCAGCCGGGTATTCGTATATTTATTTCCATAATTGGGAACTCATATAACACTTCTTCCAATATTTTATATATATCCTCAACGCTCATATCTTGACAATCTACAGGCAATACCGGCACATCATATTTGGTTTCAAGTATTTCTTTCATATTCTTAGTTTTTTCATCATAAGGCTTGGCGGTGTTAAGCACCATAACAAAAGGCTTACCTATGGATTTTAACTCTTCAACGATTCTTTCTTCGGCTTGAACGTAGTTTTCCCTTGGAATTTCGGTAACAGACCCATCGGTAGTTACAACCAAACCTAAGGTCGAGTGTTCTTCAATAACTTTTCTTGTGCCGATTTCGGCGGCTTCCTGAAAAGGTATTTCCTCTTCAAACCAAGGTGTAGCCACCATTCTTGGACCGTTTTCATCTTCATACCCCAATGCACCTGTTATCTTTAATGGTGATTTCTATGGCTTCACTTGGAATAAATTTTGGTTCTGCCGTAGTAATAATTTTACCGGCACCGCTTTGTGGGAGTTCATCCTTGGCTCTTGAGCGGTCATTTGAATCAGATATATTGGGTATTACTATTAATTCCATAAATTTTTTAACAAAAGTGGATTTACCCGCTCGCACAGGCCCCACTACGCCTATATAAATATCCCCTCCGGTCCTCTCGACGATATCTTTAAATAAGTCATATTTTTCCATCAGCTTCCCTCCCTTTTTTCTTTCCCCCCCTTTCAAGTTTTTCAATGTTCGGTATCTTCGCCGTTAAAGCTTATCCGAATTCCCAGAGGAGGGGTGATTAACTTTAACAATATACAGTATATATATATGACAAGGTCCATTGTTTATTACTTAAAAAAAGAAAAAACGTGGCAATCCACGTTCTTTAATATACAAAAAATTTTTGGGAGATTGTATCTTCATGCTCATGCTTACCAACTCTATTCATAAGAGAATTAACGGCAATTGCAGGATCTTTTCCTTCGAAAAGCACTAAATATGCCTGTTCAGTAATTGGCATCTCAATTTCATGCTTTTGAGCCAGTGCAAATGCTGCTTTGGTTGTATCAATACCTTCTATAACCATATTGGTTGATTCAATAATCTCTTTTAAGGTTTTTCCTCGGCCGATTTCAATACCCGCTTTTCGATTTCGGCTAAATTGACTACCGCAAGTTACGATGAGATCGCCAATCCCTGAAAGGCCTGAAAAAGTTGCCGGACATGCACCAAGTTCTATGCCCAGACGTGTTATCTCAACTATGCCTCGAGTCATTAAAGCTGCACGGGTATTATCCCCAAATTCAAGGCCGTCGGAAATGCCCGAACAGATAGCAATTACATTTTTTAAAGCACCACCCAACTCCACTCCGATTATATCGGTATTCGTATAGACTCTAAAACTGCTATTCATAAGAACATCTTGAACCATCTGGGCCGCTTGTTGTTCAGCAGAAGCCGCTACTATTGCGGTTGGAAGATTCCGTATTACCTCTTCAGCATGGCTGGGCCCCGACAGTGCAACAATATTATGTTTATCGCTATGACAAAGTTCCTCAGACAAAACTTGTGACATGCTTTTAAAGCTATTAAGCTCTATACCTTTAGCAGCACTGATTATAATTATATCTTTCTTCAAATAACCGCATATTTTCTTTGCTATATTCCTAACCACTTGAGATGGAACAGCCATTATGATAATATCAGCTTGTGATACCACTTGCTCAATATCTGTAGAAACATTTATTTTGGGCGAGATTTTTGCGCCAGGCAAATACTGCTTATTTTCATGTGTTTCCCTTATTTCATCCGCCAATTCCTGTCGTCTAACCCATAGATATGTACAATTACCATTTTCGACAGCCACATTAGCTAAGGCAGTCCCCCAACTTCCAGCACCTATAACCGCTAATTTCAACATAATTAGTCGCTTCCTTTCTTTTGACGAGGTTTGATGATTATAGGGGTTCCTTCAAACCCAAAAGTCTGGCGAAGAGTATTTTCCAAATACCTTATATATGAAAAATGAAAAAGCTTGGTATCGTTCACAAAAAAAACAAAAGTCGGCGGTTTTATTCCTGTCTGTACAGCATAAAATATTTTTAATCTCCTTCCCTTGAAAGAGGGTGGTTCCGACACAGCAGTGGCTTCTCGTATTAGCTCATTTAGTACATTTGTCTTTACCCTGAAGGTATAATAATCCATAACAAAACTTATAAGTTCAAAAATGCGATTAACCCTTTGACCAGTCTTGGCCGAGATAAAAACAACAGGTGCATACTGAATAAAAGCAAATTCGTCTTTTATTTTTTTGTTGAAGTCGTTCATAGTGTGTGAGTCCTTTTCTACCAGATCCCATTTGTTTACAATGATAATTATAGCCTTTCCAGCATCATGGGCAATGCCTGCTATCCGTTTATCCTGTTCTGATATGCTTTGCGATGCATCTAAGACCATTAGTACAACATCAGCACGGTCTATGGCTCCTAAAGCTCTTACATTGCTATAAAATTCTACATCCTTGCTAATCTTACTCTTTTTCCGAAGACCTGCCGTGTCAATAAAGAGCATTTTTTTTTCATTAGTTTCAAAATATGAATCGATTGCGTCCCGGGTAGTTCCCGGGATGTCACTTACAATGACCCTTTCCTCGCCTAAAACGGCATTTATAAGTGAGGATTTCCCCACATTGGGCCTACCTATGATAGCTATTTTGATGATGTCATCATCTTCTATAGAAATATGCGGTTTCTCTATGTAATCCGTCACCTCATCAAGTAAATCCCCTATTGCCAATCCATGAACCGCTGAAATGAATAATGGATCACCAAAACCCAACTTGTAAAACTCGTAATTATGAAATGATTTTTTATAATTGTCTACTTTGTTGACAACTAACAACACCGGTTTTCCGTTTTTTCTCAAAAGCTGGGCTACCTCTGAATCAGTTGGAGTCAGCCCATCTTTGCCGTCTACCATAAATAATATCAAATCGGCGGTATTGATGGCAAAGTAAGCTTGACGTTTCATTTGATTTAGTATTATATCTTTAGCCGATGGTTCAATGCCTCCGGTATCTACCAGAGTAAAATTTTTTCCGTTCCATTCTGTTTCACCGTATATCCTATCACGAGTTATACCGGGTTTATCATCGACAATGGAAACTCTTTTTCCGATGATTCTGTTGAAAAGTGTTGACTTGCCTACATTTGGCCTTCCGACGATGGCAACAATAAAACTCATTTCGTAGCCCCCAATAGTATTTCATTATTGCATAAACCAAAAAAACTAATAAACATTCTACATCAACTTATTTATCTGCTATCAATATTATTGTCATAAAACATTTTTTAGTCAAGTTGAATCCATCATCTCCTGCTCTTTTCTTTTAACATCATCTACTAGCTTAATGAAATCTTGGTATTTTTGCTTAATACCTATAATCGTCAATGGTCGGCCTATACCTACAAAGCCTAATCTTCTGGAAGTGAAGCCTCCTATTTTGGTTATTAAGTTCACATTTTCTAAAGTGTCTATCAATAATAAATCTTGAGTGTCTATGCCTAAATGTGTTAAAAAACTAAGCATAGCCCGTTTAATCAAATCTCTTTGACTTGCCATCCCCAATATATATACATCTGAATTGCATTCATCCTTTCCCATAAAAAAAGGTATCCCTATTTCAAAAGACTCTGTCTTATCATAGTGAGGCAACCGTTTAAATTCATTTGAAACCGGTATTCTATCTATTGGCAATAACCCGAGGTGAATGGAAGCAGCCACCACCGATGAATGTGCACTGCCATAACAGTAGTAAAATATTTTCATCAATCCATCCCGAGTTTTAAACTTTGTACATATCGGATTGTTCTTAACGTTTTGCACCACTTTGTTTAGCTTTTTATAGTTTTTTTCAATGCCTTTCACGACAAGTTTTATACCTATCTGATGTAAATTCAGCCTTTTAATTAAAAGAGTGCCCGTATATAAAAAGATGTTGTAAAAAACATTCAGGTCGATAAAAACTACCAATTCTTTTCGAAGGCCGTATATTTCAGCTATACCGTTAAAGGTTTTTTCTAAGATGCATCCAGACTTTTTTGAACCAATTATATATACATCCATTCCCGCGTCATCAGTTCCTACAAAAAACAGTTTTCCTAGTTCGTAGTTTTTTATCCTGTTAAACATAGGTAGGACCATAATCTTATTGCCATCATATTTCTTAATATCTATATACCCAAGATGCAACGAAGCAGCTACCACAGCGAGGTAGCTGCCCCAATAGCACGAATATATTACTTTCAAATCCATTCCTCCATCAATGTCTGATGATTATTAAAAACTATTTTTAAAATCTAGATTTTGGGTTTTAAATACCATTACCAGCACCTGTATACCTAATCTCATCATTCTTCTTCCTCATGCTTTGCACTATGTTCTATATTATTGTTTTCTGTTTTTCTTTCTTTGGATTTGATTTTATTTTTACCTAAAAAATTGGCAAACTCCCTACCTGAAAAACGTTTAATTTTTGCAGACAGTTCGTTTATACCTCCTGTAGAGATAAGCATGTAGGCCCCAAAACCTACGATTATAATGCCTACTATCCACAATAAAGCTTTAGATGCGCCACCCCCTTCCCCCGGTATTTTAGTAGTCGCCCCTCCCCCGGGAGTAATCTCTTTTTCATAGTCTTCGCCATAGATAGTCGTGGCAATGACATCGGCCATTATATTGGCTCCGTCTTGGGCCTTATATCTGGAGTTTGTATAGGTGCCAGCCTCGATTAATATGCTTCGTGGGTACATATCCTGATTATATACACCTTTACCGTAAAAAATCCCTTTGATAAGACCAGGATATTTTTTATCGGCTGTAGCTTTAAGCTGTTGAGCGAAATTATTTATAGTATCAATCTGTGGATTTTGACGGCCGACTACTAGTTGCATTTTTGCCAATGGCTGACCATTTACATTTCCCTGGTACTCTTCCGCCGGAACTGCATCACGGTGTATATCAACAATAGCATCAGGTGTGTTTTTTAAAAGTTCGGCTGCAGTACGTCGCGACCTCTGATAAGCCATCGAATCATGAGGATCATGAGGTTGATAAGATTGAATTGTCTTAATACCCCTTTTTTCCAGAGCCGTCTTTAAAGCCGTACCAACTTTAAAAATTCCTCCTTTATACGGGATACTTGCTTTACCATCGGTTGGAATATAGGACTCATCACTATGCGTATGATAAATAGCAATAATTTTCTCTTTTTTTGTACCGGAAATTTTCTGTGTATTATATTCATCTTCAAAAACCTCTGCTATTGCTTGTGACTGAGATAAGTTCAGGGCCTTTTGGATATCCACCCTTTCTTTAAATTTTACATAAGCCTTGTCACCCGATATTTTAACAATTTCATATAATATATTTTGGTCATTTAGATATTGATCCCCTTCATGAAGAACTCTGGCTGTAGAAAATATCTTTTTATTCGTTCCCTCTTCATAAACAATATAATACCCCTTTTCCCTTTCCTCTTCCGCCATCGTTGTTGCACAAGAAATCCAAAGGAGCAGTGCCGTTATAATTAAGCTGATTATCTTTTTGCCTTTATTCGTTACTTTCATTGTTTTCACCTTCTTCTCCGGGCTTTTGGCGTTCTGTCAACATGCTTGTCAATGTAGATTCATCTTTTGTTTTTTGCTTGGCCCAGCTTCCGCCTTTGAGTTTTTCACCAGTTTCACCTACTATCTCACATAAACCCACTGCAATCACTCCTGAGATAACTACTGCGTCAAGAATCCCAGCTCCACCTATGATCGTTCCTATTGGTCTTGAAATAAAAGCAGAAATAATATCACTTATTACTATGCCCAAAATGCCGGCTATAAAGGCTCCTCGTCTGGAACGACCAAATATATAAGCTATAACACCTGCCAAGACCGCAAAAGCTATTATAGGCTCAATAATCATTGTCCCCGGTTCTGCAGGCAATAGCTTACCGGCAATATAAATTGCAGCACCCGTTATTATGGATGATATTACAGATCTGACTTTTTCCGCATTTGTATCAGAAGTAAGAATAAGATAAACAGCTAAAATTACCGGAACGACACCACCTCCAATATTGATAGACATTCGGTTACCAAGCGGAATATTGGGCAAAAAACTTCCTACTACCATTGCACCAATAAATATTACTGCCATACTATCGGTCATGTGCATCCTATCCAGGACCCTTTGTAATAAGCCAAAATAAATCAGTACCGCTATTAAAAGCAATAAAATTATTCCTGCAGGCATTGTTTTATTCCTCCCTTTCTAGGAGTATTTCCTGTGATTATATTGCCCGTAGAATTTTAAAAATATACTTGACACACACGACATTGGTTTTTTGGCAATAAAAAAAGCCACATGTGCTCTTAAAGTTTATTCTAGTATGAAAATTCTTCTGAGGTGAAAATGACGGCAAACGATCCTATTCAAGCAAGACCGTTGTCACTGTCAGCTTGAGACAAACGTAGCAGGGATAGCATGCAAGACGCACGCTGACAAGTACTTCGGCAGGACGTCGAATTGCCGCAAACCCCTGCGCAGTACAGAACACTGAATCACCCGCAACTACCTGTGCAGTGCGAGACCATGTAGTGAACGGCCCCTGTGCCGTTCCGAATAACAGGTCTTGCTTTAAGGAGATGTGCCGTCATCTTCATCGGAGCAACTTTCTATACTAAAAATCATATAAGCTGAATTATTGCCGCAAGGCTTCCCGTTTTACCTCTGTCAGCCCGATATGAAAAGAATAAATCATTATTGCATGAGGTACAAAACCCACTAACGGTTATTTGCGACGGGTTTATTCCTGCTTCCTCTAACTGTCTTTTGTTAGCTAAAACAAGATCCAGCATCCATTTTCCATCACTATTTCCCTCTATCAGTTCATTCCAGTATGGAAAAGCATCTTTAATTCTATTTACTACTGGTGCACCAACCTCATAACAACAGCTGTTTATACATGGTCCGATACCCACCAATATATTTTCCGGCAAAGAACCAAACTCTTTCATCATTTTTTCAAGTGTTTTTTTCCCTATCTTACTTGTAGTACCTCTCCAACCGGCATGTGCCAGACCAACTGCAGGGGTCTTTTTGTCTAATAAAAATATGGGGACACAATCTGCATAATAGGTTACCAAGGCCACTTCTCTGACCTTTGTTATCAATGCATCCATACCTATTATGTCCGTATTTTTAAAAATCCCTTTTCCCCGGTCTTCGGCACAAGCTATATAAATCTCAGCTTTGTGAACCTGGTTTGAAGCCACAAGATTCACGGGAGTTATATCGAGTGCCTTACAAAAAAGCCTGTAGTTTTCTAAAACACTGTTTTTATCATCTTGTTTTTGTAACCCTAAATTCAGAGTATCATAAGGTGGTTTACTCACTCCACCTAAACGTGTTGAAAACCCGTGTTTGACAAGGCCGGTTTCTTCAAAGGACGGTATGGTCAGATATGCTAGCGAAGCTTTATGATTTAGATTAAAAGCCAATATTTACACCCCATCATTCTTTACTTATGCTGACAAATTTTGCATGTTTTGCATTTCTCATCAGTGCATCTTGCGGTGATCTTACCTTCTATTGCTCGATTATACTCAGCAAAAAAGTACTCCTTATTTAAACCCAAGTCTATATGATCCCAAGGCAGAACATCTTCCAAACATAAATACCTGTGAGCATAATACTTAATACCTTTGCCATTAATTTTAGCCTTTTTAAAAGCTAAAGTGCTTGCACCCTTTTTATATATATCATAAAGCAGCAGTCCTGTTTGTCGGTCGCCACGAGCAAGAGCCGATTGAATTTCAGAAAGGCGTGGGCTTTCGAAAATTACTTTGATTCCCCTAGGTCTTAAATGTTTTTGAAGCAACCTAATCTTTTCATTCAATAATTTTACGGACTCCATTCCAAACCACTGAAATGGAGTAAATGGCTTTGGAATAAATGGATTTACACTTATAGTCAGATTACCGCGTTTATTCCCTATATCTTTCATATAATCCTTTAAGAATATTAAAAAGTCTATCATTTTAGCTATATCATATTCTGTTTCACCGGGTAAACCAATGATATAGTATAATTTTACATTTTCAATACCATATCTATGTGCAAGTGTTACAGAATTTATTACATGCTCATCGGTAATTCCCTTATTTATAACTTTTCTGAGTCTATTTGAACCGGCTTCGGGAGCAATTGTCAATGTTTTATGACCACTATAGGCTAAACCTTCCATTAAAGGTTCTCTTAATGTATCGGCTCTCAGCGAAGATACAGAAAACTTAATATCTTTTTTCACCAGCTCTTCTGCTAGCACGTCAATAAAGGGATAATCCGAAACCGCAGCTCCTACCAGCCCAATTTTCCCATTGTGCTTTAAGCCGAACTCTGCCCGCTCCAAGACTTTATTTAAGGATCTATGGCGGGGAATTCTATAGCAGTAACCCGCCATACAAAACCTACAGTTTCTACCACACCCCCTGGATATCTCTATTAAAAACATATCTTTGAATTCTGTGTACGGCGTTAAAATAACCGATTCGGTATTATACTTGTTTATGTCTTTAATCCAACGCTTTGCAATCGGCGCTTGTGCAGAATTTATGGTTTTTACATCCTGCACTTTTCCCTCTTTATCATATGTGATATTATAAAAAATCGGCACATATACTCCTTTAATCTGCGCTAAAGCTTCAAGAATTTCCTGCTTGCTCCTGTTTTGATATTCCTTGTATTTTTGTATTATTTCATGGATTACCTCTTCACCCTCACCGATAACAAAAATATCTACAAAAGGTGAGAGCGGTTCCGGATTAAAAGTGGCTGCAGGCCCTCCTGCCATTACCAACGGTGTTTGACGATTTTCGGAAAAAATCGGAATCTGCATTGAATCAAGAATTTTTAAAATATTTATATAGTCCATTTCAAATGATATAGAAAAACCTACTATATCATATTCGTTTATGGACTTGTCCGCTTCTACTGTATTAATGTTACATTTCCTGTTGTTTTCTAAACAAAGAAATGCCCGATGACATAATGCATCATCCCTTAGATTTATCTGATAATATATGGAATGAAAGCCTAAATTTGACATTCCGATACCATATGTGTTTGGATATACCAATGCTACATTTATAGGTACAGATCCTATAGTTTTTACAGGCAATAAATATGTTTCATTAGATATTAGTTTCTTAATATTCTGTTTATAATTTCCGAGCATTGAGTTTCCTCCGCATAATCATTACCTCTGGTTTTTTAATTTTTTTATTTCTTCAATATAAGAATCGATATCCTTAAATTGCCTATAAACCGATGCAAATCGCACATAAGCCACTTCGTCCATTGCCTTAAGTCGATTCATCACCATTTCACCGATTCTGCGGCTTTCAATTTCCTGTTCCATTGTGTTTTTTAGTTCTCTCTCTATATCATTGGCAATGTTTTGCAAAATATCTATGGAAATTGGCCTCTTTTCACAGGCTTTAATCAAACCATTTATTATTTTATGTGGATCAAAGACCTCACGCATTCCGCTCTTTTTTATTACAGTTAAAGGCAGCTCATCTACCCTTTCGTAGGTGGTAAACCTTTTTTTGCATGAAGGGCACTCCCTACGCCGTCTTATTATGGTTCCTTCTTCAGTTGGTCTTGAATCCATGACTTTGCTATCCATATTACCACAAAATGGGCATTTCATCCAACCACCTCCTCATATATTATTATAATGCATTTTACTATAGATATAAAGTGATTTAACTCACTATGGTTTGGTTGGGTTAATAAAGTTTGACAATTCTACCAAGATAACATCGGAGCCAATTGTTTTTATTTGCTCCCAAGGTATTACATAATCTCCTGCTTTTGAAAAAAGGCTAAATACTCTGTTTTGCCCTGGAATTATCATGGATTTTATTATACCTTTCTCTAAATCAATATCCAAATCAGTGACAAAACCCAGTCTTTTACCATCAGTTATATTAATAACCTCTCTTTGCCTCAAATCAGATGTTTTCATCATATCTAAAAACCCCCATAATTTATATTATCATAGTTATTATATTCCGGAAATGCAAAATATGTGAACGAAAAAACTAAGGCCTTTTCCTAGGCCTTAGTTTGTGTTGATGTTTTTTATTATATTGTTTTTTGCCATAACTTTCATAGTAGTTAAGTTTTTAGTATTATATGCAACTATACTCTTGGGTGTCAGATAGAAATTAACCAAAATAAGGAATGTTATTGCAAGCACTATATATCTATTTAAATAGGATCTCATTTTCATCATCTCCATTTAAATATATTTCCTCATATGTTTGAGAGCTGCCTTTTCAAGCCGAGAAACCTGTGCTTGGGATATGCCTATTTCCTGAGCTACTTCCATTTGCGTCTTACCCTCAAAAAATCTAAGATTTAAAATCTTCTTCTCTCTATCACCCAATCTTTGCATAGCCTCCTTGATGGATATACCTTGAAGCCATTGGTCATCCTGATTTTTTTCATCACTTATCTGATCCATGACAAAAATAGGGTCACCACCATCATGATATATAGGCTCAAAAAGTGAAATCGGTTCTTGGATGGCATCTAGGGCAAATACAATCTCCTCACTGGGCATATTCATTTCCTTAGCTATTTCAGTTATTGATGGCTCTCTTGAATTTTTTGTAACCAAACTGTCTCTCACTTGAAGGGCTTTGTAAGCAATATCCCTTAAAGAGCGGCTTACTCTTATTTGATTGTTGTCTCTTAAATATCTGCGTATTTCACCGATTATCATTGGGACGGCGTATGTCGAAAACTTTACATTTTGCCCTAGATCGAAGTTGTCTATCGCTTTCATGAGACCTATACATCCAACCTGAAATAAATCGTCGACATATTCTCCACGATTATTAAACCTTTGTATTACACTTAAAACAAGTCTTAGGTTGCCATTGATCAGTTTTTCTCTGGCGTTTTTATCACCTTTTTGAACCTGTAAAAACAGCTCTTTCATTTTTATGTTGGAAAGCACCGGGAGTTTAGAAGTATTAACTCCACATATCTCAACTTTATTTACAATCATAGAAACCTCCCCCTGTCTTCCCAAGTTTTCATTTAAAGTTTTGCCATTGGGAGAGGTTTTTATACATTCTTTCTGTCAAATTACATCATTCGAACCATTTCTTTTTTAAGTCTTTTTATTATTTTCTTTTCCAGCCGTGAAATATAAGACTGCGATATACCCAAAAGATCCGCCACTTCTTTTTGTGTTTTTTCAACACCACCGTTTAATCCAAAGCGAAGTTTAATTATACATCGTTCTCTCTGTGATAATCTTTTCATGGCTGTATCAAGTAGTTCCCTGTCAACTTCATCCTCTATGTACTTATATATCATATCATTGTCGGTACCTAATATGTCAGACAGCAAAAGTTCATTGCCGTCCCAATCGATGTTGAGGGGTTCATCAAAGGATACTTCCACACGTGTTTTATTATTTCGCCTTAAATACATCAGTATTTCATTTTCAATACATTTTGAAGCATATGTAGCCAATTTTATTTTTTTATTGAGATCAAAAGTGTTAATGGCTTTAATCAGACCTATAGTTCCGATGGAAACTAAATCTTCAATGTTTATCCCAGTATTTTCAAATTTCCGAGCAATATAAACTACTAATCTGAGATTCCGCTCAATTAAAACCGTCTTGACTGCCGGGTCTCCCATTTCTAGCTTATGCAAATAAAATACCTCCTCGTCACCGGTAAGCGGAGGAGGCAGTGCTTCACTACCCCCAATATAATAGATGACTGGTTTTTTTAATATTCCCCAGTGCTTTAACAATTTTATAATTACCATCTTGAGTTTTTTTAACTTTATCATAACTTTCCCTCCCAGAATTTTTTCATTCATTTAAAAGGACGGGATTCAAAAGAGCCTTGTAAGTTCCTTCCGGTGAAAGGACCCTCTGATAAATTCCAATTACTGCATTCTTTGTTGTTTTTATTTTATTGTCGTGTTTTATTGTTACTGTATCAGGTTTAAATCCTACCATTAAGCCTTTGCTTTTTCCAATACTTTCAAAGGGAATAACTCTGAATCGATTAGCCCATTTAGACTTGGATACAAGCTCACTTATGGCAGCAAGACTTTCCTCCGGGCCTTTTTCAAGAATAACCTCCAAGTCTTTACTAAAAATGTTTTTAATTGCACCCAGTTCCACAATAATAACCGGGTAACTTGAAACCGGGTCAAAAAGATCATTACCCGTATCAATCAGGGCAGGAATGTTCAAAGGCTTTTCATCCAGAACGATAGTTATGTTAGCCAATAACTTATCCTTTGTTAGTATTTTGTATATTAAAGGCCATAAATATTTTACAAATATAAAGGATGTAAAGGCAGAAATTAGTAATATCCACCATGGTACTGAAATATTATTAATTATAAGGGTGTCGGTTAAAGGGTTTTGACCAAGATTTAGTAAATAAAAAAATGCCAATACACCTCCGCCCATCATAAAAGATATAATATAAAAAAATCCAATGGTTTTTAAAAAATCTCTGAAGTTGTGTGGACGAAAACTTATGAAAATCATGGCTGCAGAAATTATTATTTTGATAGGAATGGTTTGTAATATCATGTATTTTTCCGAGATTACCCCAATTAAAAATAAGCATCCTAACATTGCAGCCAAAAACAGTCTGCAAAATATTCTTTTCAGATTTAAAACCAGTGCTACAAAATATAATATTATATAATTCATCAAAAGATTGATCAATAACACAACATCAAAATAAAGAATCATATGCCCTCCTTTTAAAAAGACCAGTCTATAAAAAATTTATATTCGTTATTCTTGTCCATTATGATTATTTTAACATCCAACCTATTAAAAAAATGTCAGTTTTTGACCATCTACAAAAAAAATCCACCGGCCTAGCCGGTGGATTTTCCTTTTCGGGCACAAGGTCCTTATTTACTAAGCTACGCCTTAAAAAAGGCGTTAGTAGGTCTGCCACTTGCTACCCCTTAAAGGGGTCTGTTATATAAGTAGTTAAGATACCACAAATATACTTTATCTCCTAGAAGTTATTTTTTATAAACTCATCACTAAAGCAAAGCTTTACTGAACCCCCAGTCTAACCAAGGGTTTTCTTATAGAAAAAGATAAGAGCGTTTTTACGCTCTTATCTTTTTCTATTCCTCCTCAAGAATGCGGGAATATCCAGGTCTTCATCCATAAAATGGCCTACCTCAAATTCTTCTATTTCCAGAGATTTCTCCTTTACCTTATCAAAGCCTGTTGCAATTACTGTAATCCTTATTTCATCCTGTAGTTTTTCATCGATAACTGCTCCAAATATTATATTAGCTTCGGGATCGGCAACTGACGAAATAAGTTCGGCAGCCTCATTAACTTCAAGTAAGCCAAGGTTTGCTCCTCCTGTAATGTTTAACAGCACACCTTTGGCCCCTTCTATGGAAGTTTCCAGTAAAGGACTTGATATGGCTTGTTTTGCCGCTTCAGTAGCCCGCTTCTCTCCGGATCCCTTGCCAATTCCCATGTGTGCAAGACCGGTGCTCAACATTATTGTCTTAACGTCGGCAAAATCCAGATTGATTAAACCAGGTACGGCGATTAAATCCGAAATACCTTGAACACCTTGTCTTAGCACATCATCAGCCATCTTGAAAGCTTCGAGTATAGAAGTCTTTTTTTCTGCTATTGACAGCAACCTGTCATTGGGAATAGTAATCAAAGTATCGACATTATTTTTTATATCGGTTATTCCAATTTCTGCATTAGTTTGGCGCTTTTTACCTTCAAAGGTGAAAGGTTTTGTTACGACACCTACTGTTAATATGCCAAGATTCTTGGAAATTTCGGCAACTATAGGTGCCGCACCGGTACCTGTTCCCCCACCCATCCCTGCTGTAATAAAAATCATATCGGCACCCTTAAGAGATTCCTCAACTACATCTTTGCTCTCTTCAGCCGCTTTTTTGCCGATTTCGGGATTAGCTCCTGCGCCAAGCCCTTTTGTAAGCTTCTCACCTATTTGAATTTTTTTATCGGCTTTGGATGAATAAAGAGCCTGGGCATCAGTATTAACCGAAATGAACTCTACCCCTTTCAGACCTGCATCTATCATCCGGTTTATTGCGTTATTGCCACCTCCACCAATTCCTATGACCTTGATATTAGCAAATTGTTCCAACTCCACATCAAAATCCAGCACGTTAATACCTCCCAAACTTTAAAAATACTCTTTTAATATTCGCTTTGCTCTTTCTAAAAATCCATAAGCCGACCTTTCTTTCGCAGTTGAACCTATATAAAAAGCCCTATGTTTAATAATATAATTTAAAAGACCTAAAGCCACCGTAAAAGTCTGCTCTCTGTCATACGAATCAGTAGTCCCCAATCTTACAGGTAGTTCCAGTAATTGCTGGGACATTTCCAAATATCCTTTAATATGTACAAGGCCGCCGCCAGTGAAAACAATGCCGGCAGGTAACATGGTTTTTAGATTAAAACCTTGTATGCAGTTGTTCATATATGATAAAATCTCTTGAACACGTGGTTTTACAATGGCAGTCAAATCCTGCTGGGAGATTTTTCTGGAAACAGAATCACCCAGACTTTGTATTTCTATATCCGGTTTGTCAGAAGCCAGATGTGACAGTGCACATGCATATTTACATTTGATTTCTTCGGCTTGAGAATATGGTAGTCGCAGCCCAATAGCTATATCATTCGTAATAAAATCTCCACCCATTGGAATCATTTCATAAGCTGTAATACAGCCTTCCTGAAATACAGCAATCTCAGTGGTACCAGCACCAACATCTACCAATACTACACCCATGTCCATTTCATCTTCTGTAAGCAGCATTTCAGCTGCCGCCAATGGTTTCAAAATCATGGATTCTACAGATAAACCCGCCTTCTGTACACAGCGCACAATATTTTGTATTGCTGTCAAAAGACCCACCACTATACATGCTGAAACTTCAAGCCTTGTCCCTATCATCCCCACCGGGTCCTTTATACCATCACATCCATCCACTATAAACTCCCGAGGTATAACATCTATAATCTCTTGATCATAAGGTATGGCCATTATTTTAGCAGCCTGAATTACTCTTTCCACATCTTGAGGGGTTATTTCACCTTCATTTCTGGGAATAGCAACAACCCCACGGTTTGTTAACAGCGAAATATTAACTCCAGACAACCCTACCGCCACATGGCTTATTTTTGTATTTGACATTTGTTCGGCAAGTTCAACGGCTTTTACTATACTTTGAATAACTAAATCAATGTTTATAACAGTGCCTTTTTTGATTCCTGACGCTGCAGAAATGCCATATCCTAATACATCTATATCTCCTGAGCGAGTTACTTCACCCACCATGCAACAAGTTTTTGATGTTCCCAGGTCCAGACTGGCTATGATGTTGCTTTTTCCCAAACTTACACCTCCCCTTCCCTGTCGGGCAGGTTGCTTCAAGTATTAAAATTCAACATATAAATAGAATTTCCTTTTTATTTTTTATTGTTTTTAAAAAATACCCTTTTAATTATGCTTCGACGTATAATGGCAAGATTTTGAAATATCCTTACACCAAAAGCAAAAATTGCAGCAAGGTACAGCTGTATCCCTAGCCGATCACCAAAATAGGCTAGGAATCCTGCTATTAATGCATTGCTGAAAAATCCGGTTATGAATATATTGGTATCAAAACAATCTTCTTCTAATGCCCTAATACCGCCAAAAACCGAGTCTAAGGCCGCTAAAATTGAAATTGAAACATAGGGTGCATATATTGTAGGCACTGTAATAGGTGAATAAAAACCTACCAATAAACCAAATATAAGACCTATCAATGAATATATCATATTACTTTTCACCTGCCTTCACAGGTTTCAAGTAATTAAACTGGATGGGACCAGTATAAGCGGGCATGTCGACCTTATCTTGCTTTTTTATATTAACCTGGATTCCGAAGACCTGCAGTGACTCGATAACTCCCCCTCGCATTTTTAAGGACGTCTCCAGGATATCAGGGTCGCCTACAGCCTGGATAATAAAAGGAGGTGCTAAATTTATCGAATTAATAATAATTGTGGGCCCCACACATCTAATCTCACTATTGGTTATTATGCGTTGTCCGTTTACTGAAACAGCCTCTGCACCGGCAGCGAATAATTCATTAATTACTTTTAAAAGGTCCTCATCATGGATTAAAAACAAGTTTGGATCTTCACCGGGCTGCCGTGGTAAATTACTGTCATCAAGGGTGATAACGACTCCTTGCCCGGTTCCTGCAATTAACCCAGCATTCATACGGACTTTTTCCAATTCCTTTTTCATAGCATCGGTTAAGCCACTTATTTGAGAAGCTGCGTTTTCATACTCAGTGATTCTATTTCTAAGCTCCAATAGTTCTTTTTTATAATTGTCACGTTCTTCGATAACGGTTTTCAATTGTGTGGAAAGTTCCTGAGCTCTCTGAAAGGAAGTTGCGGTTCCACCGCTTATCTGCACACTTCTGAACTGAGCTACAAGCAACATACCCAATATAAAGCAGACGATTGATATGACAAAGTGTGCTTTAGTAGTGTTCTTCATAATCTACCTCCTCTCCTCCCCGGTTTCTGTATCAAAAGGTTTGAAAATTGGTGTATTGTGACTGATGTCCAGTAAGCCCTTTCCTATATTCTTCTTTCTTATATCCATCAATAATTCCTGTAAAGTTGTTATTTTTTTATCATCACATTCACCTAAAAATATCTGGTAGCCATCTAAAGTATATAAATAAAAGGCTGTTTCACGATTTTCATCAATCACCAGATTAATTTCCGAAAGCTCCTGCAAAATTGGTTTTAAGGATTCGATCAACCCGAGCAGCGCTTCGAAATGCACCGTGTTTTCTTCACATACAGGTTTCTCTGCGACTTTAGCATCAACCACTTTGAGACCGGTAACTATAGGAACAGAATAATTTTCAAGCTTTGATGTCAATTTGATAACAAAACCCTTAGTATCTATCAATGCAAAACCATTCAAGTGATTTAAGGCAGCTGAAATCTCCCTTTCTTTGACTTCAAGAATAAGAGTATGGGGGAGTTTATACCGAACATTGACAGTTTCAATAGGAATTGTTTCCTGTATCGCTCGTTTTACTTCTTCAGGTTTGACTGACAGTAGATTCATGTCAATATAATAATCAATGGCTGATACTATATTTTCAGTGGCTATATTTTTATTTCCTATTACGTGGATATCTTCAACTGCAAACAAAGAGCCATAAGCCATTGACATTAATGTTATTATACATAAAAAACCAAGCGACAACAATAGTCTTTTATAGCTAATCTTCCTTTTTTTTCTTTCCCTGTAATTATTGTACTTGGTTTGATTCCATTTGCGCATAACAACCACTTGTCCCTTTTTTAAAAAATAATATTTACTGCAAATGTAATGACTGTTTTTTTGCAGTAAATTCTAATATATTGAAATTTTGTATAAATTATTTAGTATTTTTTGATAATTTTAGCCCCCAAAGCTGCCAAGTTTTGTTCTATATTTTCATATCCTCGTTCCACATGACAGACACCTTCCACATGGGTTTCCCCTTCAGCAGCCAGAGCAGCCATGATAAGTGCTGCACCTGCCCTGAGATCCTTTGCTTCGACCATGGCACCGGTAAGTTTTTTTACTCCTTTAATAATCGCAGTATTCCCATTTATGGATACGTTCGCTCCCATTCTTCTAAGCTCCTGTGCATGTTTAAATCTATTTTCAAAAACTGTTTCCGTAAGAATTGAAGTGCCTTCCACTGTAGATAAAAGGGCCATCATCGGAGCCTGCATATCAGTGGGAAATCCCGGATATGGCAACGTCCTCAAACTGTCCAATGAATTTAAAGGTTTATCTACATACAATTCAATTGCACCGTTACTGCAGTTTATCACACAGCCCATTTCCCTTAGTTTAGCCAGGATTGGCTCCAAATGTTCAGTAATGATATTTGTCAGCAAAATATGACCTTTTGTAATGGCCGCCGCTACAAGATATGTCCCCGCTGCAATTCTGTCGGGAATTATTGAGTAGTCCTTTACCGGTTTTAAGTCGCTGATTTCGCAGCCTTCTATTTTTATGGTATCGGTACCCGCTCCTTTTATATGAGCACCCATTCGGTTTAAGAAGTTTTGTAAATCTACAATTTCCGGTTCTTTTGCAACATTTCTTATCATGGTAGTCCCTTTAGCTAAAACCCCTGCCAACATTAGATTTTCTGTAGTACCTACACTTGGAAAGTCTAAATGAATGTCGGCTCCTTTCAGTTGATCGGTTTTTGCGTAAATAAAACCGTGACCCTCACTGAATTTTACGCCCATTAATGCAAGTCCCTTTAAATGTAGGTCTATAGGCCTAGGGCCTATTTCACAGCCACCGGGATATGATACTTCAACATTCCCAAACCTACCTAACAGGGCACCCATAAGGACTATGGAAGACCGCATCTCTCTCATCAGGTGTTCAGGAACATTGCAACAATTAACATTTTTAGAATCAATTTCAATGAGATTTTCCTTTTTTGCTATCTCGGCACCTAAATATGATAAGATCTTGGCCATAACTTCAATGTCTTTGATTTCCGGCACATCACTAATCGTGTTCTTCTTACCATTTAGTATTGTGGCAGCCAAAATAGGGAGACTGGAATTTTTAGAACCCTGAACTTTTATTTTCCCAGAAAGAGTTTCTCCGCCTTTTATAATATACATCCCCGCTTAATTCACCTCCGGAATGTTACCGATTACCTCCTTCGGGCAAGTCTTTAATTTATCAACAATACTATAGGCTGTATCACTTACATCTCCTGCCCCTATAGTCAAAATGTAATCTCCCGGCATAACCTCATCAATTATATAGTCGACAATATCTTCTTTTTTTTCTACAAACACAACTTTTTTACCGTTTTTTTGAACAGAATCAATTATAAGTGTCTCAGATACTCCATTGATCGGTTTTTCTCCTGCACTGTATATACTGGTTATAATTACCTCATCAGCATCAATAAAAGCGGTTCCGAATTCTTTGGCCAAAAGTTGAGTTCTGGTATACCTATGTGGCTGAAATATTGCATATATCTTTCTAGGGCTCAAGCTTCTTGCTGCCTTCAATGTAGCCCTTATCTCCGTAGGATGATGAGCATAATCATCAATTACTTTTATTCCTCCTACGTCACCAATGATTTGAAATCTACGCTGGACCCCTTGAAAAGTTTTTATTGCTTCAATCATACCTTCTACACTTATACCTATACGATTTCCAACGGCTACTGCTGCTGTTGCATTAAAAATATTATGCAGACCGGGCACATTTAGCTGCATTTCCCCCAATAATTTTTCTCTGAAGTATATGTCAAAGCGGGTTATCAGTCCGTCCATCCTTATATTTTTAGGCATGAAATCCGATGGATAATCCATTCCAAAGGTATAATACTCTTTGTCAATATCTTTTATCATCTCGCGAACGTGTTTATTATCATTTCCCAAAATGATAAAACCGTCTTTTTTAACATTGCCTGCAAATGTTTTAAAGGCTTTTTTCATAGTATCCATATCTTTATAATAGTCCATATGGTCATTTTCTATATTGGTTATAACCGCGATATAAGGGTTTAACTTTATGAAGGAGCCGTCACTTTCATCAGCTTCAGCCACAAGATATTCCCCTTTCCCTAAAGTGGCATTTCCCCCTATATCGTTCAATTCACCACCAATTATGACAGTAGGGTCGAATCCATTCTTTTCCATTATCAAGGATATCATTGATGTGGTAGTCGTTTTCCCATGGGCTCCTGATACTGCAATTCCCTTTTTGGGAGACATCAACAAGCTTAACATATCAGCTCGATGTACTACCGGAATATTGGACTTTATGGCTGTTACGTATTCCGGATTGGATTTTGGAATAGCAGATGACACCACCACCGTGTCTGCTCCTTCGACATTTGAGACATGATGACCGATAAAAACCTGAGCACCGGCGTCCTGAAGTCGAATCAAAGCTTCAGATACTTTCAAATCAGAACCGGAAACAGTATATCCCATATTCATCAAAATTTTTGCTATACCGCTCATGCCTGTACCGCCAATTCCGATAAAATGAATTCGATTATTATTACCTGTCAAAATATTCGCTCCTTCCATGAGACCAGACAATGTTATATATATATATTATGCAAAAAAAACGAAGGTGTTACTACTATATCGCTTGTACAAATTCATATTAACATACTGTATAACTTAAGTAAACATTCCACTTACTTTACCAATTTTTGTATCTCAGCTAATATTTTTTCAAGTGCATCTTCTCTTGCTAAGTTCCTACTGGCCATGGACATCCTATGCAAGCAATCATCATTGAAAATTATGTTTTCAATGGTTTCAAGAAGTTTTTCTCCTGACAACTTTTCTTCAGATACGATTATAGCAGCACCGTTTTCTTCCATGAAATTTGCATTAATATCCTGGTGATGGTTAGTAGCTGTAGGAAGTGGAATCAAAATTGCCGGTTTACCGCATATATTTAGCTCTGATATGCTAAGAGCTCCTGCCCTGGAAATAACTAAATCGGCGGCGGCATAGGCATCTTGCATCTCATATATATATGGTCTTACAATAATATGTCCTGACCTATCCGGATATATTCCTTTATTTACCAATAATCTTTTTATCTTTTCATATTGATTTTTCCCTGTAATATGTATTAACTGAAATCTTTTTGTATCTTTAATAGCATCAATGACATAGAACATGGCATCATTGATGCGTGCCGCACCCTGACTTCCGCCAAAACATAAAACCACAGGAATATTTGGCGAAAATCCAAATTTCTTTAATGCCCGAAGGCGGTCACCTCGTGTGATTTCTTTTCTCACCGGGTTTCCGGTAAGAACCGTCCTGCCTTTTGGAAAATATTTCTTTGAATCGGGAAAACTGATAGCAATCCTGTCCGCAAAATGGGATAAAATTCTGTTTGTGACACCTGGAGCAACATTTTGTTCATGTATAACAGAATGAACTCCCATGAGTGAGGCAAAAAATACAACTGGCCCTGCCACATAACCTCCCGTCCCAATAACTATATCCGGTTTTTCTTTTTTTATTATATTAATTGAATCAATGGCACCATAGGCCAACTCCTTTAGAGATACAAAGGTATCAAAAGATAGTTTCCTCCGAAAACCTTTTACTCTGATAGTTTTCAAAGGAAACCCGGCATTTTTCACTAATTCCTTTTCAAGACCTCTGTCTGTCCCTACAAAAAGAATATTCGAATCCGGTAATTTCTCCTTCAATCCTGCTGCAATAGCAATGGCTGGATAAATATGCCCACCGGTACCACCGCCTGCCAGAATTATTTTTTTTGGGGGCATTTCATTTAACCTCCGTATACCTGGAAATATTTAACAAAATACCTATCTCGGACATTGTAATTGTAAGTGAAGAGCCTCCATAGCTTATAAAGGGCAGCGGCATCCCAGTTACTGGCACTGAAGCCGTTACAACAGCAATATTTATTAAAAATTGTAAGGCAATAATAGTGGTTATGCCCGTAGCCATGAGTTTTCCATATATATCTGGAGCTGCCATGGCGGTTCTGTAACCTCTCCAGATAAAAAACATAAACATCAATATTACAAAGGCTGCTCCTAAAAACCCAAGTTCTTCACCTATTACAGAAAATATAAAATCCGTTTGTGGTTCAGGAAGATAAAAAAACTTTTGCCTACTCTGCCCAAGGCCCACGCCGATTAGACCGCCGGAACCCAATGCATATAGGGACTGGATAATATGATATCCCTCCTTGCTTGGATTCTTCCAAGGATCTAAAAATGAAAGGAGTCTTTGGAGTCTATAAGGATTATTAACAGTAAGCGCAAGTGCTAAAGCAAATCCCGCCATTCCCATTCCAACCATGTGAATCATATTGGCTCCACCTACAAACAACATTATGAGAGTTGTCATTCCTATGAGCACCGTAGCGCTTAGGTGAGGTTCTTTTAAAATCAAACCACATATAACACCCATAACTATTAAGAAAGGAAAAACTCCCATAAAAAAGGAACGCACTTTGTTTCCTTTTCTTTCCAATCCACAAGAAAGATATACAATCATACCCAGTTTTGCAATTTCAGAAGGCTGCACTGTTAAAGCTCCTACACCAATCCAACGTCGTGCTTCATTAACTTTTTTACCAATTCCCGGGATGAGAACTAATACCAGTAATAAAAACATAATAAATACGATCAATTTTTCATGTTTTTTTATCTTCCAATAGTCATAATTCATGAAAAATACCATCGCAATAAATCCTAGAATCGACCAAATCAGCTGACGCTTTATAAAATAAAAACTGTCGTTAAAATAATAATATGCCCTTACACTACTGGAGCTAAACACCATGATCATTCCAAAACATATAAGGATTAAAACTGTAAATAGTATGGCAAAATCCGGTGGCCTCTGGGACACATGCATCACTCCTTTAATCTTTCAAAGAGTATACCGTTTCTTTAAAAATCCGTCCCCTCTCTTCAAAGCTTTCAAACATATCCCAACTGGCACATGCAGGTGATAATAACACTACATCGCCGGGTACGGCTACATTATAGGCAAGTTTTACGGCCTCCTGTAAGGAATCAGCTTTTTCGATATCTAAAAAACCATGTCTTAGTGCGGCATCTTCTATGGCTAAAGCTGTATCACCTGTCAGGATAAGTTTTTTAACTTTTCCGCTAAAAGCACTTATAAAACCGTTGTAGTCATTTTTTTTATCATATCCACCGGCTATTAACACAATAGGCTCTTTCAACGTTTCTATGGCCTTTTGAGCCGCATCTGGATTTGTAGCTTTGGAATCATTTATGAACTTAACTCCCGCAATATCTGCCACAAATTCCAATCGATGCTCAACACCGTGAAAATCCTTAAGTGTCTCCGCCATATTATTCAAGTTAATCCGGCAAATCCAGGCGACACAAGCGGCCGCCATAGCATTTTCTAAGTTATGACGACCTTTAATGCCTAATTCCTCAGCTTTAAGTATGGGATACATTTTCCCATTTTCTCTGATAACTATTACACCGTTTTTTACGTATACACCCCGAATAAGTTCCTCTTTTTGACTGAAGAACAAGATTTTAGGCCTAACCACCCTAACCAGGGATCTGACTACGGGATCATCATAATTTAATACTGCATAATCTTGCTCTGTCTGGTTTTCAAGAATTCTTGCTTTGGCTTCAATATAATTTTCAAAGGTCTTATGATGGTTTAAATGATCTTCGGTGACATTTAATATTACGCTTATCTTAGGCTTAAAATGCATAATATTTTCCAATTGAAAACTACTGACCTCTACTACTAAATAATCCTTATTTTCCGCTTTCTCAACTTCTCTAACCAGGGGTATACCGATGTTACCCGCTATAGTGATGTTTTTACCATCATTTTTCAGTATTTCTCCTATTAATGTTGTCGTTGTGGTTTTGCCATTGGTTCCGGTTACCGCAATTATCGGAGCTTTGGCAAACCGGGATCCCAGCTCCAATTCACTGATAACGGGTATATCTCTTCTCCTTGCTTCATCCAGGATTTCCAAATCACTGGGGACTCCCGGGCTTAATACAATTAGGTCACACTTTTTCAAGAGTGCCAGTGGGTGACCTCCATAAACCAATCGCACACCACTGGATTCCAAAAAAGCGGTATCTTTTAACTCTTTCCTGGACTTAATATCACTGGCGGTAACTTTTGCCCCAAGGTTTATAAGTTCAATAGCAGCAGCAACACCACTTCGCGCAAGACCTAATATCAGCACATATTTCCCCTTAAGATCCACAACGTATTTCCCCCTTCTTTATGTCTCATGATATTGGTATACTTACCCTCTTATACATCAAAAAACCTATTAATCCCATGATAAGGGTAATTAACCAAAACATATAAACCACTTTGTGCTCACTCCATCCGCATAATTCGAAATGATGATGGATTGGACTCATCTTAAATACTCTCTTCCCAATGATATGGAAAGAAATGACCTGTAAAATCACCGACAGAGTTTCAATAATTAATATCATACCGAATATAGCAAGATAAAAGTGACTGCGGGATAAAACAGCAATCGCCGCCAGGGCACCACCCAAACCCAGGGAGCCTGTATCTCCCATGAAAACCCTGGCTGGATAATGATTGAACAGTAAGAACCCGAGGCAGGCGCCTGTTATGGCAGCACTAAAGATGGCTAAGGTCCAATGATTATTCATCGCTAAAAAAACTGTATAAAAAAAGCTTATTATTGCTATGATTCCCGAAACAAGTCCATCTAAACCATCAGTGAGATTCACACTGTTTACCGTACCCATAATAACGAATATTATGGTTAGCGGAATATAAAATGCGCCAATATCAATCCTTCCAGTATAAAAAGGAACTAAAATTTCTGTAGGCCTTGTATAATTACTAAATACATATAAAGTGAGACCAATAGACAATATGAATTGAAATAAAAGTTTTTGATTTGCCCTAAGCCCCAGAGACCTTTTTCTGGCTATCTTTATAAAATCATCGGCAAAACCTAACAAGCTAAATCCAATCATCGAAAAAATCACTATAAGTATATCTGAGGAAATGCCAGAAAAAAATAGCGTTGTAAAAACAATAGCAGGTATAAAAATAATCCCCCCCATAGTTGGAGTCCCCGTTTTTTTTAAATGACGCTTGGGGCCGTCGGATCTAATCGTTTGCCCAAATTTGAGTTTATCCAATACAGGTATTAATAATATACCCAAAGCTATCGTTATGATAAAGGAGACTAGGGCTGTATAAAAAAACTGAATTCGCAATTTACAACCTCCCGACTAAGACTCGCGTAATCTGTTCCATCTTCATGCCTCTAGATCCTTTCACCAAAATTATATCACAATCTTCGACAATTTTTTTTATTTCCTGAGCAGCTTCTTGAACTGTCGGAAACGTATGAATACATCGGTTATCCAGATGACTTTGCAAAGCACCAGCCTTAAAACTTTGTGCAAAACTACCCACTGCGATGAAAACATCAACTCTGTCTGCCGCATACTTACCTATATCACGATGGGCTCTTTCTGACAATCCACCCAACTCCAGCATGTCCCCAAATATTACAGCCCGTTTCTTACCCAGACCGCTTTGGCTTAAAATATCAAGAGCCGCTTTCATAGAGTCGGGACTGGCATTATATGCATCATCAATTATATCGGCTCCAAAATAGGATTTTTTAAACTGAAGTCTCATCTCAGGTAATTCAATATTTAGCAATCCCTGTTGGATTTCCGATTTTGTAAGGCCCATTTCAAAACCAATGGATATGGCCGCCAGAGCATTGTTGACATTGTGAATTCCAGGCAATGGAACCTTAAAGGTCATTTCTCCATAACAACCGCATATATCAAACTCTAATTTATTAACACCGTTAAATTTTATGTTTTTTGCTCTTATATCACCTCTCTCTTGACCAAAAAACACCGCTTTGGGAATAATGGTTTTTTTTACATCCCACAATTCAGGACAATCACCGCTTAAAACAGCCAACTCGCTTTTTCCAAGAGGCTCAAGTATTTCCATCTTTGCCCGTGCGATGTTTTGTTTGCTTCCAAGCTTTTCTATATGTGTGATACCTATATTTGTGATTACAGCGACCTTCGGCTTTGCAACATTTACCAGCCGGCGTATTTCTCCGAAGTCACTCATTCCAAGTTCAACTACCCCTATCTGGTAACTCTCATCAAGCTGAAAAATAGTAAGGGGCAAGCCTATTTCATTATTCAAATTTCCAGGGGTCTTCATGACATTAAACCGTGTTTTTAATATCTCGGCAATCATTTCCTTGGTGGTGGTTTTTCCTACACTACCTGTAATGGCAATAAATGGAATCTCGAAAAGTTCCCTGTAATAAGCGGCAAGACTTAGTAAAGCCGACTGCGTATTATCTACAAAAATGATTTTTTTGCTCGGGAAACCGTCGACTTTCATCTTTTTATTGCTGTCACATAGAGTAGCCACAGCACCTTTTTCAAAAGCTTGCTTTATAAAATCATGACCGTCAAAATTGGGACCCGTCAAAGGTACAAACAAATCTCCCTCTTTTGTTGTTCTAGAATCGGTAGAAACCCCTGTTATTGACATATCAAATCTATTTACCGATCCCCCTTTGGTAGCCTTAGTAACTTCTTTAATGGTCAATGTCCTCATCTAACGGTCCTCCTTTATCCAAATACTCTTTTGCAACCTCTTTATCGTCTAAATGAATGGTTTTATCACCCAGTATTTGGTAGTTTTCATGGCCTTTGCCTGCTATTAAAACGGCGTCACCTTTTCGAGCCATGGAAATAGCCTTTTTTATAGCCTTTCGACGGTCGGTTATTTTCTCATAATTATTCCCGATAATTCCGCTTTCTATTTGTTTAATTATAGTTTCGGGATTTTCATTCCTGGGGTTATCGGAAGTTATGATTGTATAATCCGAAAGTTTTGAGGATATTTTTGCCATTATAGGTCTTTTCCCCCTGTCCCTATCACCACCACATCCAAAAACAGTGATGATTCTACCTGTGCAAAATTCTTTGATTGTTGATAAAACATTTTTTAAACCATCTGGCTTATGTGCATAATCCACTATCACAATGATATCCTGACTGTTTTTAATAAGTTCAAACCTACCGGGAATCCCTTTCACCTTTGTAAGCGCATTTATTAAACCTTCTGTCGGAAAGCCCAAAACAATACCTGTGGCCAAGGCAGCCAAGGAATTATAGACACTGAACAGCCCCGGAACAGTATAAAAAACCGGATATTTTTTGTTCTCGAAAATCAAATCATAAAATACTCCTTTTGCTGTTATACGAATGTTTTTAGCCATGAAATCGGCGTTTTTATTTATACCATAGGTCCATACCGGAATATCTACAATACTCACCAACTTTTCACCACTTTTATCATCAATGTTTATAACGGCTCGTTTCGATTGTTCAAACAGTTTTTGCTTTGAGTAAAAATAATCTTCAAAGGTCTTATGAAAATCCAGATGGTCCTGAGTCAAGTTTGTAAAAATCCCAACCTCGAATTTTAGACCTTCCACCCGATGAAGTTTCAATGCATGAGAGGATACTTCCATCACTACATGATCTAAGTTTTTTTCGAGAATCTGCATGAAAAGTTGGTTTAATCTTAACGGGCCTGGCGTAGTATAAGATGCAGGTAACTTTTTGTCATTTATCACATTTCCCACAGTGCCTATCACACCCGAGCGAACACCGGTTTCTTTCAGCATAGCCCGTACAAGGTAGGTTATAGTAGTTTTACCACTGGTTCCTGTAACTCCTATTATCTTCAATTTATCGCCGGGGTATCCGTAAAACCACGCCGCACTCCTAGCCAGGGCCTTTCGACTGTCTTTAACTCTTATATATGTTTTATCACCCAAGTCCATAGCTTTTTCTCCAATTACAACATTTGCCCCGCGCTTAAGAGCATCAGGAATAAAATCATGGCCATCATAATTGCTACCTGGTATTGCCACAAAAAGTGCTCCTGCTTTTACTTTTCTTGAAACATCAGCAACTGAATTAATTGCTGTTTCTGTGGAACCGGTAACAGATATAATCCCTGGCATGATGCTTATCAATTCCTTTATTTTCATCAACAATCCCTCTTTTACTGTTCTTACCATAATTATAATATAAAAACCTATTCAAGTCGTCATCATGTAATATGGTTTTAACAAATATCATGGCTTTTGGGAAAATTCAACCCTTACGGTAGTGCCCAATCCTACTTCTACTTCCGGTGGCGGGTTTTGTTTAGTGGCATAGCCACTGCCGATTATTTCAATGTTTAAGCCAATGGCATTTATTATATCGGTAGACTCCTTGACAGTTCTGCCCTTTAAATCGGGGATTGTTACCGGATCCTTATTTGTACGAGAATCAGACACTTTTAGTATTACTGTTGAGTTCTTTTTTACTTCCGCCCCGGGCAATGGCACCTGCTCTATTACTACATAGCCTTCCCCTTCAACCCGGGCTGATAAACTGTTTTGTAAAAGTATTTTTTTTGCGTCTTCTATAAAGAGGTTGCATAGATCAGGCACCTTAATATCGTCATTGTCTGCAGCTGGAGCAATTTCCGGTTTTATCCCCAAGTAATTCAATGAATCAGCCATAACCTTCTGAAAAACCGGACCTGCAATGGTTCCTCCATAAATAAGGCCTCCTGACGGCTCATCGATAATTACCAAAACAGCAAGTTTCGGATCATCAGCAGGAGCAAATCCCATATATGATACCACGTATTTCCCAGGAACATATTTTTCTGCGGTTCCTGTCTTGCCCGCCACTCTATACCCTTCTATCTTTCCTCTTCCCCCCGTTCCGTTGGTAACTACACTTTCCAATATCTTTTTCATCTCTTGAGCAGTATCATAAGATATTACCTGTCTTAAAGAACCAGATGCAAACTCATGTATGGTTTTACCGTCTTTATCTATAATTGCCTTTGCCACATGGGGCTGAACAAGCTTGCCGTCATTAGCAATGGTGGCAAGTGATGAAATAAGCTGAATGGGTGTCACTGAAATCCCCTGCCCAAAGGAAATAGTGGCCAGTTCTACAGGACCGATTTTTTGAGGTTCTAGAATCCCCTGAGCTTCTCCAGGTAAGTCTATCCCCGTAGTTTTACCAAATCCAAAACCCTTTATGTATTTTATGAACCTATCCTTGCCGAGCTTCATTGCCACGTCAACGAAACCGGGATTACAGGAGTTCTCAACTACTTGAACAAAGGTCTGGCTGCCGTGACCTCCATGATACCAGCAACCTATTCTCACTCCCGAAACCATAGCGTACCCCGGATCGTAAAACCTATCCTCCGGACGCACCACCCCTTCCTCCAAAGCCGCTGAAGCAGTGACAACTTTGAAAGTAGAGCCGGGTTCATAAACATCGGATACGGCAGCATTTCGCCAGAGCTGTTGGGAAAATTTATTATAATTATTCGGATCATAATCAGGTTTATTAGTCAAGGCCAAAATTTCCCCACTCTTAGGATCCATAACAATAACCGTTCCTTTTTTGGCTTTATGCTCTGCTAAAGCCCTCTCCAATTCTCGCTCTGCAATATGCTGAATAATTTTATCTATAGTTAGGACCATATCCAACCCATCTTCCGGCGGTATGTACTTATCTATTCCAAATGGAAGTTTTCTACTTAAAGCATCTTTTTCCGATACGATTCTACCGGGGGTACCCTTAAGGTATTTCTCATAAACCCATTCTACCCCATCAAGCCCTTGGCTGTCTATGCCCGTAAACCCTAAGATATGGGAACTTAAATTCCTCTCGGGATAAAATCTTTTATTTTCCTTGGTGAAATAAATCCCACTTAAATTTAGTCGCCGTACCGCCTCTGACTCTTCATCGGTTATCTTGCGCTTTATATATATGGCACCTTCTTTTTTGTCTTTTGCTTCATTTAAAGTCTTTTCCAACTTTATCCGATCCATGTCTAATGCAGTAGCCAACAAGCTGGCCGTTTTTTCTACATCCCTAA
>CAZFME010000008.1:0-34689 GCA_964520055.1 uncultured Clostridia bacterium | reverse complement strand
CCGACCCCATGGTCCCAAACCATGTGCGCTACCAAACTGCGCTATGCCCCGACATTCTTAAAGACAATGTATAGTATACATTAAATAGTTTTTCGAGTCAAGATTATTTTAACACAACTTTTTCGGTATTTCAAACAGGTTTTTCTATGTGGTTAAAAATCTTAAGTTTTTATTGTGCCAATATATGTGTTAATGTTTCCTTTTATTATTTCTAAAATACCAAATGTGCCCAGACCACCGTTTTTAGGCAGGGTTGTACTGCCGGGATTAAAAAATAATATGTTGTTAATATAAATGTTTTCAGGAAAATGAGTGTGACCAAAAATAACAACATCGGCAAAAAGTTGTTTTGCTCGGACAAGTAATTTTTCATATCCGAATTTTACTTTATAGATATGCCCATGTGTTAAAAAAATCCTTTTCTCCTGAATTTCCAAGATTTTTTCAGTGGATTCAAGCCCATATGAATCACAATTTCCTGCTACACAGTGTACCTTGTATTTCAGTGTTTCAATATGACGGGCATCGGAAACCAAATCTCCGGCATGAAGAATCATATCTGCATCCTTCATGTTTTCCAACGCTTTTTCGGTAAATTTTTTAATTCCATGAGTATCGCTCAATACACCGATCTTCAAAATTTACCTCCTACATATACATAAAAAGGTATTTTTTGATTTTCTCCAAGGCTTTTGCCCGATGGCTTATCCTATTTTTTTCATCAGTAGAAACCTCAGAAAGTGTCCTGCCTAAAGTAGGGACGTAAAAAACGGGATCATAACCAAAACCTTCGATTCCTCTAGGTCTGACAGTGATAAATCCTTCAAGTATCCCTTGCTCCAAAAATGTTTTCCCGTCGGGAAAAACAAGAGCAAGGCTGCATACAAATCGAGCCTGCCTTTGGTCTGGAGGAATGTCTCGCATTTTTTCAAGGAGTTTCTTTATATTATCTTCATCGGTGGCATGCTGCCCCGCATAACGAGCTGTAAAAATGCCAGGTTCTCCTTTCAAAGCCTGCACCTCAAGACCTGAGTCATCCGCCAGTGCCGGTAAACCCACTCTTTCAGCTACTACGCCCGCCTTTATTAACGCATTTTCATCAAAAGATGAACCTGTTTCACTAATCTCTATGTGAGGAAAATCCAACAAATATATTATATCAAATGCAGTAGGCCCTAGCATTTTTTTAAATTCCAAATACTTACCGTCATTTTTTGTAGCAATAACTAATGTACCCATCTTAATTATTTCTCCACTTAAAAATCAAGCAGTAGTTTCTTCTGTATCTGTATGAGCTCAGATATACCCTTGAAGGCTAAATCCATGAGGTCATCCATATCTTGCCGGGTAAAAGGAAAGGCTTCCCCGGTTCCTTGGATCTCGACTATCTGACCTTCATCGGTCATCACCAAATTCATGTCAACCTGAGCACGGGAATCCTCTTCATATCTCAAATCCAACATTTTCTCACCGTCAACGATTCCTGTGCTTATAGCTGCCACATAATTCTTGATGGGGTTTTTTTCTATTGTATTATTTTCTTTCATAATGTTAATTGCATCTGCCAAAGCAAAAAATGCACCTGTTATTGAAGCTGTTCTGGTTCCTCCGTCAGCTTGTAGGACATCACAATCCAACCATATGGTCCTTTCACCCATAGCTGAAAGATCTACTACTGACCTTAATGCTCTTCCTATCAATCTCTGAATTTCCATCGTCCTTCCGCTGGGTCTTAGCGTTTCACGCACATTTCTCACCTCAGTGGCTCTGGGCAACATTGAATACTCGGCGGTAATCCAACCTTGACCTTTACCTCTTAAAAAAGGTGGAACTTTTTCGTCCACTGTAGCTGTACATACTACTTTCGTGTCTCCGGCTTCAATAAGCACAGAGCCTTCGGCATATTTGTTAAAGTTTCTGGTAATAGTTATAGGCCGGATTTCATCATTAGCCCTTCCGTCTATTCTTGCCAAAAAATTTCATCCTCTCTTGAAAAACATTTGTAGATGCAGAAAATAAAGTATCAAATACTGCCGGGGTTGACATACAACGGTTTGAAAATCGGAGTTTCAAGAACTGTGCCCTCAGGTAAAGCACCGGCTTGGCCTTCCACCTGTATACATACTGTTTCCACTTCCGGAAATTCCGAAACGGTCAGCACCACCGAATTTACAATGGATTGTTCAACATCGATTCCGCCTCCGTACCCCTCAATCTCCTTGGAAAAATTGGCGATTACTTCGCCGTTTTTTTGAATTACATCAAGCACCATTGTATCTTTGGGGAGTACCGATACAAGGCCGGTGCCATCGACAGGACCTTTAACTAATTCTTCCAAGGTGGTTTTAATTTGGTTTTGACTTTTTGCTACCATGCGAGTCACCGGAACATAATAGCTATAATTCCCATCGATATTTCCACCTTTGAAATATAGAGTTACCGGTACCATTTCCGTTGAAACAACCACCGGTGTTTCAAGATTTATGTCTTTTCGGTTAAATACTCCTTTTATCTGATTGTCATTAGAAGTTTTCTCCGGTATTTTCCCGTCAACTAATATCTGAACCTGGTCTATCGAGGGAAACTCTGTTAAAGTGTATATCACCGAATTAATTGCATTTTGTTCAGCAACTTTATCCGAAGACTGTAAAAAGTTATCATTAAAATCTACTTTAGCCAAACCGTCACGGATGGTCATGCCCAAAACTTGAGTACCTTCGGGCAGTGACGGTTTTAACCCTTTTTCAGCCAATTCAGCTCTTAGCTCACTACTGTCCACAAGGCTTTCTAAAGCAGCCCTTCCGATGCCCTCCACCCATGGAATATCCCTTGTAACCGGTACCAATAGGTCATGTTCATTGACAAAATAAAACACCGTCTTTCGAAAATGAGCCAAAGCCTGTTCAGGATTTTCCTCTGATTCAGGAACCTCTTCCTGAGGCGTCTCTCTTTTAAATAAACCACATCCTATAGCACTCGTTACTAAAATTAATATGATTATCAGACAAATGACCTTTTTCGACATATAAAAACCTCCTCTTTTTAAATCTAATTAATATATATTAATTAAGAGGTTTTTTATGCAGATAAAAGACAATGATTTATTTGTTTTTCATAGTTTGTTTAAAGTATCCCCCTTTGCTTGCCCTGGTATCCATAATGGTGACGAAAGCTGTGCTATCGTTATTATCTATGAAATTTAAAAGACTATTCAGTTCTTTTCTCGGCAGGGATACAATCAACACTTCCTTAAAACCCTCTTTACCTTTACCTTCTAAAGAAGTTACACCAAAACCTTTTTTTCGAATCAATGAGCAGATATCATCCCGCTCTGTAATAATCTGTACCGTAGTAAGGCCTATGGCAAGTTTTTCTTCGATATAGCTTCCCATGAAGTTCCCCGTTGCAAATCCCAGAGCATACACTACTAAATTTGCCGGGTTGTCTAGACCACTCACAACTTTATTTAAAGCCGTTATGTAAATCATGACTTCAAAAAAACCGATACATGCCGCTATAAGGCCTTTTCCCCGAACAAGCATCAGGGTCCTCATGGTTGCTAGAGATACATCCACTACGCGAGCGAGAAAAATAAACAGATAACCCCCGACAAACGATAACAAACAAATTCCCCCCACTATTATATAAATTCTTTTTACTAAAATTCAACGTAATAATATCAGAACAGCAACCCTATGTCAATCAATCCTTCCGCTCAGATAATCGATGATTCCTTGAAGTATTCCCTCGGCTACCTTTTGTCTAAATTCATCGGTCATCAAAAGTGCAAGATCATTTTTATTTGTCATAAAACCCAGTTCAACCAGAGCTGACGGCATCTTAGTCTCTCGAGTAACAACAATGCCGGGTCGTTCAACGATACCCCTGTCGTTTAAACCGATATGCCTTACCACAGCTTTTTGCAGTGCTTGCGCAAAAAGTTTTTTCTCCGGATCAGAATAATATAATGTTTCAGTTCCCGATGCGCCGCTACCTGCTGAGTTGTTATGAATGCTAACAAATAAATCGGCATTTATTTCATTGGCCATTCCAGCCCGAACAAAATGACTGACAAAAGTATCGTCATCTCGTATCATGAATACTTTTGCACCACTGGCCTCCAAAAGTTTTTTCAGTTTTAAAGCAATATCCAGGTTAAGATCCTTTTCTTTAACATCGCCAACTACAGCACCAGGTTCAATACCTCCGTGACCCGGGTCGATAACTATCAGCTTATTTTTTAAAGGAGATTTATGAATCCCTAGCCTTATAAGAGACGATGGTGGTGATGACAACATTTCATAGCTGGCAAATGAGTTTAAGCTTATAATTATTTCAAAGTTATAGTTCTTGGCATCCTTTACCTTGACCAACTCAATATATTCTATAATATCGTCCGTTATTTTTATCACATCTTGATTGAGTAGGTTTTTTCCAATTGCCACTCCGGGCATCACTATTTTTAACTGTTTTTTATTTTTGTCAGCCCTAAGCTCATAACCTATTTCACCATCGGCGACAATGTCTACTAAAGCCATATCACCTTCCCTGGTAACTTGTATATCTTGTACGGTGTGTACTTCAGAAAATATTACCGAAAAAACGTCATTATCCTGAAAAACCTGGTAGTTAATATCATTTTTTAAATCAAATACTACACGCACTGTGTTTTCTGAAAATTGTCCAAAGCGAATGGCCTTCACAAAATCATTTTTGGGAACTTCCGGGGAATCTATTTCAGAAAGCATTGTATCGTTTATATCCAAAACTAATCGTTCCGGGTTAGATAGGAAGAAATAATTCAGGTCTGTAGGATTTGTGGTTTTAAGCTTTACAAATAATTCGTGTTGTTGGCTTTCAATTGTTACGTCCTCAAGAATATTATCAAAGGTTAAAAAAATATACTTTTTATCCGGTGAACTATGTGTCCGAAAAGACACCTGCGGTTTCAAGTCCAGAACAACCCTGGTAACTGGTGGTTCACTGAAAATTTCACCCGCAACGGCTTTGTTTAAATAACTATCGTATATATATAGGGCATTTTTCAGGGTATCCAGATGCCCAGTTACATCAATAGCCAGTCTGTCATCATCTTGTGTTTCAATTATAGAATATTCCAAGGGACTGTCGCCTTTTATCACTACCGAAGGCTTACCCTCTATCGTTTCATAAGAAATATCCACAATTTTCGTTCCGGTTCGGTTGATTATAACCCGTCTCAAGTCGTTATCCCAGCCGACTTTAGCTCCAAGGGTTTCTCCCAAAAAGCGCAGTGGAACCATAGTCCTATCATTTACTATCTTTGCCGGGACATCTAAAAGAATTTCCTGACCGTCCACCAAGGCTTTTCTGTCATCGATTTTTAAAATAATCGTTTTTGAAGGGGTTATTACTTGAACAAGCCTATTGTCATTGTCCCAGTAAACTTCAGCTCCAAGATTTTCCGAAATTACACGGACCGGTGCCAAGGTCCGATCATTTACAATTATGGGCGGAACATCTGATTCAATTTTTTGTTCATTTATGTAAATTTCTATGGGTTTAAAAGAGGCCATACCATAGATAGGAATACCGAGCAATAACATAAGCATTATGGTTACAAGGGCTATTTTTTTAAGCATTGTTTCAAAACCTCCTGTGGTAATTGCAGCTTCTATTCTATGTTCATATATACTTCGACCTTATCTTTCAAAATCCTTTAGAAAAAGACAAGTGTAATGGAATTGTAAAATTGAAATGTAACTCGAAAAAAATAAGAAAGGTTGTTCCAAAAGCAATATTTGGGAACAACCCATAATTTCTAAATGATGGTTCTGGTGTAAAAAGTAACTCCATACTAAAATCAATGATTATTCCGTTAAAATGTTGTACCATCTATCCGGTTCTATAGGGTTTTGAATACTTAAATTACTCGTTACATAACCCACCTGGTTTTTACCATTAATCAAGAACTGCACCCTTTCAATCTCATCGATAGAAGTTAATGTCCTGACTACAGCTTCTACCGCAATTTCCGCATATTGGGCTTCATTGTGAAATTTGAAATGCATATTTAAATATAAGTCAACTTCAGCAATTCCATCTTCTATGCGCAGACTTTTTATTCTTATTATTTCTGGAGCAACTGTCTTAATTTTTTCCGTTCCTTCAATTAAATGCTGTAAGGCAGCTCTTGCTTTATCTTCTGCTTTTACCGTAGATGGTTTGTCACTATTTTCCGTTTTCGGTTCAATTTTATCGGATTTTATTGTGACAGGGATTAAGTATTCTTTATCTTGATCAGTATAATAAATTGTCAAGTACTTGCTCATTTCTTCGGGATTTTCTTTATCTTTTTCGTAATCTTCGGGATTTGTCAAGTTTATAAAAGGTGGTCTTTCTAGTAGAGTTTCATACGGTTTACCATCGACCGCAATATTTACTTTAAAAATATTTTCACAATCAGTCAGTGTATAAATAATCTGGTTTTTTGCCAAATCAATCATTTTACCTTGAAGAAATTCACCGGAAACGTCAATGAAAACGGTATCACCATCGATGACCAAACTATTTAATTTTACATCGTCAAGTTTATTCTCAAATCCCTCAGGAGTTATTCCGGAAAATAACAAATTGAGGGCAGCATTTACCTCAAGCTCAGAGACTCCTACATTATAGGCTACGGGTGTTAAAAATCCGTCCTTTATGTAATAGACCGAAACCATTTTACCGGACGGGGCAGATGAAACATAATCGGAGGTAGAACCTGACTCGGCAGCGGGAGACTGTGCACCACATCCGACAAGCATAAAAACAATAAATAAAATTAAGGTAGCATGTATAAGTCTTTTCATAGGAATGCCCCTCCTAAAGTCCATCCTTGGCTCTATTTTACCATATGAATTGTATTTTATCTATGGGGTAGGAGGATGTTTTTCTTTTTTTGTTTGAAAAGCCTCTCCTGAAGTCTACCTTCATTTATATGATAGCTCAAGGTAAAGAGGCTGTCTATTAAATGGACATTTTCCACAACAATATCTTTATTAATTTCAATTTTTATCGGTGTAAAATTCCATACTCCCCGGATGCAAGTATTTGATAAAACTTCAACGATTTTTTCGGTTTTATCTTTGTATACTGTTAGCACTGCAATGTCTATATCATTTTCATTGATAAAACATTCCATGTCTTTTATAGGATATATGGGAATATCTCTGATTTTATGGCCTAAAAGATTAGGGTTCATATCGAAAATAGCAATAATCTCAAAACCATGTGTTCTAAATTCGATGTAATTTGCCAGGAACTGCCCTAAATTTCCTGCTCCTATAAGTACTATTTTATGTAAAATATTCAAACCTAGAATTTTGGAAATCTCGGTATAAAGTTGTGCTACATTGTAACCATAACCTTGCTGGCCAAATTCACCAAAATTATTTAAATCCTGCCTTATTTGAGATGCGGTAAACTCTAGGATCTCACTAAGCTCCTGAGAAGAAACTCGTTCCACATTGTCTTTAAGAAGATTCCCAAGACATTGGTAGTATTTAGGCAACCGCTTAATCACAGCCAAGGAAACCTTTTTTATCTCACCGGGTTGTTCCAAAATATCACCCCCGCTTGTGATTGTTTTAACATAAATATACCATAACATTTTTTATCAGTCAAATGTATTGAATATTGCGTTTTTAACATCATCATAAAAATAGGCGGCTGCTGAATATTATATTAATGCATGAACTAGGAAGGGAAGTTGAATAAAATGAGTCATTGGGCAACCGACACAGTATTCTTGGCCGCAACTAATTTTTTTACTGGTACAGTAGGCTTTTTTTACAGAATTATATTATCGAAACATTTGGGTTCTGATGGCATGGGAATTTATCAGCAAACTTTAGCATTTTTCAGCACTACTATAACTGTAATAACAGCAGGAATTCCTGTATCCGTATCAAAACTGGTAGCTGAAAATAGTCAAAATAATACTTCAAAAAATGCCCATATCGTAGCATCCGCTTTTAGACTGACAACTGTCTTTGCTTTGTTTGGATTAATCTTTCTCATAGGTCTTTCACAATTCCTCCACCTGAGATTACTGCTTATTATACTGCCAGCCTCAATATTTGTTGGTTATTCATCGGTCATGAAAGGGTATTTTTTTGGCATTCAAAACACTGCACCGATTCGATGGGCAAACATATCAGAATGTATCTTCCGAACTTTGTTGGGAACTCTTATAATTAGGACTAATATCCTATTGCAATTTGAGGGAAAAACTCGTGGTGCAGTTTTTGCTCTAACGATGGGAGAATTTATTTCATTATGCTTGCTCTGCATGTTTTTTGCCAGAAGTATAGGACCTCATCAAATCGATAAACAAGACATCCCTTTAAAAAATATTAAAGATATTATTACTATTGCCATCCCTATTTCATTGAGTCGAATAATCAATTCAGTCTCTATTTCCGTTGAAGCTCTTTTAGTTCCAAAAAGCCTTGTCATATCAGGACTGCCCTCGTTGGAAGCTTTGGGTATATATGGCAAGACCTCCGGCATGGTATTGCCCCTATTGTTTTTTCCTGCACTTTTTATTAGAGCAATGGCATCCAATATTATCCCGCAAATTGCCAGAACTCTATCTTTGAAAAACAATAAGTCCGCTTTTAAACTTTCGCAGCAGGCCTTATTTCTCTCCTCTTTTTTTTCCTTTGCAGTAACAGGTTTTTTTATAACTCTTTCAAAACCCATAGCAGAGCTTCTATTCCCCGGTTTTGAACTGGAAAATCTAATAATCGGATTTGCTGCCGGAATTCCCTTTTTTTATACAGAAAGCATTTTAATGGCCATCCTTAGAGGTATGGGAAACCACATAACTCCTATTGTCACTTCTATGATAAGTTTTTTTATAACTAACGGAATGTTGTATATCCTTGCTGCAAAAACCTTATTGGGTATCTATGGTTATGCCGTTGCCTTGATTACAGCTTCCAGTATAGCTGTTTACATAAGTATGAGTAAATTGGAGCAAACGTTCAATAGAAAATTTAATGTAATAAAAATTATATTAAAGCCTATGATATGTTGTATTTTTATGATGTACCTATTGAATAAGGCGTATTTACCCCTGAAAACCTTAGGGCTCCCTAGCATAGTATGTATAACAGCAGACCTGTTTTTGGGGCTTAGTGGGTATTTAATACTCGCCCTGGCTTTAGGCCTTAACTTGAAAAACTTGACATCATAAACGATAATTATCTAAAAATGTTTCCAGTATAGAAACCCTCCTGGGGTGCCGTCATCTTCACCGGAGTAACTTTATAAAAAAGGGACCTTTTGAGTTAAAACACAGTATGTTATATAAAGGGGTTAGAGAGGGGATTTGATGTTGAGAACGCATAAGAAATTTGATCGCTTATCCAACGGTTACTACCTCACCATATATATTACCAGGCATCGTTCTTGCAAGAACAATACCGCTTATATTGTAGCAGTATGTATTTTCCCATCAAAGAGAGAATGCAACTATTGGTTTAGACATCAGGAACAAGCATTAGCAAAAGGTCCAAATACCTGGGGGATGGAAGGTATGCTTAAAACTATTCAATGGTTGAAGGAACTGGGTAAAAACATCCGTCCCGGAGAATCCATAGTGATTTACTGGGTTGACGAGCGGAGGCGTAAAGCTTTTAAATTCCTTCAAAGATACGGTTATGTAGAAAGTGTATATCTCGATCGGCCATGTTACGTTTTTAAAAAGTCATGAAAAGTTTCCCCAGCTAATAGTAAACTATGCATAAATGCCTTGAGAACATATATAGTGAAAATACTTTTAAAAGAAATTTTACACTCACTTAAATATCAAAAGAGGAGTAGGTTTGACTACTCCTCTTATTTGCCATTGAAGATTTAATTATGGTGAAATAATAACTTGCATTTTGACGATAAGTGATATGTTTCTATGTCATTTTATACATTAAATCTAAAGTTGATAATATCTCCGTCCTGAACTATATATTCTTTTCCTTCTAGGCGAAGCTTGCCCAATTCCCTGGTTTTTACCATAGTGCCACATTCTTTGAAGTCTTTAAAATTTATTACCTCTGCTCTTATAAAGCCACGTTCGATATCAGAATGTATTTTACCTGCGGCCGTTTTTGCATTTGTACCCTTCTTTATTGTCCAAGCCTTTACCTCGTCTTCTCCGGCAGTTAAAAAGGATATTAAGCTAAGCCTCTCATAAATGGCCTTTGCGAGAAGGTCTATGCCGGATTCCTTGATGTTTAGTTCCTTCATAAATTCTTTTCTGTCTTGCTCATCCAACTCACTGATTTCCACTTCTGCTTTTGCACTTACTTCAAAGACAGGAAGGTTTTTATTCTTGCAGTAATCTAAAATTTCGTTCCTATTTTCATAACCTTCAACCAGCTGCTTGTCATCAACATTAACTACTATAATTACCGGTTTAGCTGTAAGGAAATCCAGATGTTCCATGACCTTTTTTTCTTCCGCGTACAGCTTCACATCGGCGAGCCCAATTTCATTTTCCAAGGATTCCCGAAGTTTTTGCAAGACTTCCCTCTCAGCTATTTGTTCTTTAGTAATTTTTTTACCGGTATTTATTCTTTCAATTCTTGTCTCCACAAGCTGAAGATCTGCCAAAAGCAATTCCATACCGATATTTTCAATATCTCTGATTGGGTTTATTGATCCTTCCGGATGAAGCACATTTTCATCTGAAAACGCTCTTACTATATGAACTAGACAATCCACTTGCCTTATATTGCAGAGAAACTGATTTCCGGAGCCCTTACCTTCACTGGCACCACTAACTAAACCCGGAACATCTATAACTTCAATCTGAGCATATGTAACTTTTTTAGGTTTGAATACTCCGGCCAAAAAATCCACTCTCTCATCTGGTACCTTTGCAAGGCTGAAATTAGTACTTATCTTTCCACTTTGAAAGGCACTTGTTTCTACCTTTGCGTTTGTCAATAAATTAAAAAAAGTAGTTTTACCCACTGTAGGTAATCCAACTAATCCCACTTTCAATTTATCCAATCTCTCCTTCGCTCTTAAAAAGTGGTAACAGGTATTATAGAGGGTATCAGGGAAAAGCTTTTCTGTTATCTTATGTCATTTTACGGTGACATAAGGACTGCAGACGTATGAAAAGTGACCTCGCGTTTGCGCGTTTTAATCTATAAATCAGATTTTATTTACCTAGAAGTATAAGTATATTTTATCTCTAAAGTAATTATAAAGCAATAAGTAGTGCCATTGGTAGTCTGTTTTTTTATTTAAATTACCATTGTTACGATCTGAATTTAATTCAGCTGCAATCAAAGTCGTCTATTCTGAGGACAAAGGCTAAAATTTGGTTATCATATAGCCCCATGACACATAGATTTTAGGAGCTTTTCTGTACAAAGGTTTATCTTATTTTAATGCTTTTAAAAAACAATAATATATATGTGAAAAAGTCTTGGTTATAACCAAGACTTTTTTTCTTTATATATTTAGTTTCAGTTTGGTGGAGCCAAGGGGGCTCGAACCCCTGACCTTCTGACTGCCAGTCAGACGCTCTCCCAGACTGAGCTATGGCCCCACATTATTCAGTAAATATTAATTCAAAAAATTTTTAAACTCATTTTATGCCGGATATTTCACCATTAAGCTATTCGCCAGCAAGCATTTATTAGTATAATGGGTTTTGATAATATTGTCAAGGTAAGATTTTGGTGGGCGCGGCAGGTTTCGAACCTGCGGCCTCTACCGTGTGAAGGTAGCGCTCCCCCACTGAGCTACGCGCCCCCGTTTTGGTGGAGATAAGGGGGATCGAACCCCTGACCTTCTGATTGCGAACCAGACGCTCTCCCAGCTGAGCTATATCCCCAAATGCCATTTTTCATTTTTATATATACAGACACTTTAATCTGAAAGCCAGTGTGAAATAATTATAATACAAAGTTTTTCAAAATTCAAGGGCAATATTGAACATAGCACATAACTCCTGTATTTTTTGTGTGCTTAATTAGCTAACATACCATACCGGATGTGCACGTTCTAGGCTACTCTGCCTTGCAGGGTGCCCTTTTTTTATCTTGCTTTGCGTGCTAAAATTTAACTCTAGCCTTATTTTAATTGTCCAATCCTGCTTATTGGCCATATTCGATAAGTTGCCTTGCCCACCACTTGTTTTTGTGAAACATACTTGTTCTCCCAGAACCTACTGTCTCTGGAATTATTTCGATTATCCCCCATCATAAAATAATGCCCCTCCGGAATTCTATACGGTCCGAAATCACTATACATAGCCTCTTTCAAATATGATTCCTGTAATGGCTCATTATTTCTGTAAAGAATACTCTCCTTGATTTCTATGATGTCTCCACCTTTGCCAATAAGACGTTTCACAAAAGTCTGGTGGGGGTCGTCGGGATACTTAAAAACCACTATATCGTTATAATCCGGAGCTTGAAATCGATATATGAACTTATTGACTACAATTCTATCATTTATCTCAATGGTAGGAATCATGGAACCAGTAGGAACTATCATAGGTTCAAAAATAAAACCTCGTATAATAAGAGCAAGAATCAATGCAAATACAATAGCTTTAATCCATTCAATTATCTCTGTCTTTATGTCTTTGTGCATATGCTTCACCTGGTCTAATATTTATATGGCTTTTTTCTCAAACAACGAAACCACTCATTTATTATAACACAAAATATTTTTTTACAAAGCTTTTATGAGAAATATTCTTTGATTGCGAGCACTATCGCTGTGGAGATCCTTTTCTGAAAGTCTTGTGTCGTCAATAATTCTCTGTCCGTGGAATTTGTTATAAAACCAAGCTCTACAATCACTCCAGGTACTTTAGTATTGCGCAAAATATACAGAGAAAGATTACCAACAGGCTTACGAGATGGTATTTTATGACTTGCTTGGGTATATGCCTGTTCCAATTTTTTTTGAAGACTATAGGCCAATTGTTTACTCTCCATGCTATTAAGAAAATATAACACCATGGGTCCGACAGTTTTAGATGAACTTCTCTCAGCATTGACATGAATACTTAAAAAAATATCAGGGGCTGTCTTATTAATAATGTCAACCCTAGAAATCAAATCCCTTTTATGACGATATTCATTTTTTTTGTTTAAATGATCCAAAGATATATCTTTAGCCCGGGTCATTATCACGTTGACACCTTCTTTTTCCAACATTCTTTTAAGCTTTAAGGAAACCTCAAGGTTTATGTTTTTTTCTAAAACATTCTTATAACTGGCTCCTCCATCAATCCCACCATGGCCGGGATCAATTACTATCAACCTCCCCGATAAGGGTACCCAAGCACGAAAAACACTGATAGCAGGGCTTTGACCACATAAATAGCGCATTATCAGCGCAAGCACCAACAAGGTGAGTAACAAAAATATATTATTTCGTCGGATTGTTTTTTTGTTATCTCCCATTTAAAATCCCCCTTATCACTTATCCCGTAAAGATTTATTTAAAAATATTAAATCCTTGTAAAGCATATCTCCTTAAAGAAAAAAATATGACAATTACCGTTTTAAAACTCAATTCTACATATAAAATTCAAGATTTTTACTATTGGACCCCGTTATTTCCAATAAAAAAAACCTCAAAACAGGCTTTAGCCTGTTGAGCTTGTGAGAAAGGTATCATGTATTTGCCGAATATTCTTGATTTTTTATTTCCCATGGTATTATTAAAAAAACAAAAGATGTAAAGTGATCTCGATCTCAACACCATAAAAAGTTAACTTTACAGAAATAGCCGTCACGAACCTATTACACCATACCTGGGGAACACATGTTGTATGCTGCGGTAAATTTAAGCAAAGCTTGCGAAAACGAACATCATATTATCATGTAGGGTAAGGTAAGATTCAGAAAGACTTAAGGTTTCTTCCCGTATCTTACCACATATCTCATTTTGCCGTCTCGAACGAATTTATCTACCCAAGTGTCAATTTCTTTTACATCGGTAAGGTAAACCCTGTTCTTTTTTAGATCTTTTTCCAGCGTAAATTTTACCATTAACCCTTCTTCAGTATGCGGAAACCTTTGAGCAGAAATAAAGTTTCCCATGGAATAGGCGGTATATTTTTTAATTATTTCTCCGTCAGGTTCTTCAACTTCCATCCATTCACCGGGTTGGATCACATGGGGATGGCTGGCTATAATAAAATTCGCCCCGTTTTTGAGCACAAGATGGGCTAACTTTCTCTGTGCTTTGGAAGGAGTTCTCTGGTACTCTTCACCATAATGCAGATAAACTACCACTGCATCGGCCTGTTGTCGAGCCTTTGCCAAATCCTCAAGTATCACATTTTCATCAATAAGGTTGACCAGGTATTGTTTATCTGCAGGGATTGGTATACCATTGGTGCCGTAGGTATATGATAAAAAAGCGACTTTTATGCCATTAGCCTCCTTTATCAGGATTTGCTCTCGATCTTCTTCCGACTCATAAGTTCCTATGGGATCAAGTTCCCGTTCTTTAAGCACTTTTATGGTTCGAAGTGCTCCTTTGACTCCTCTATCGAGGCTGTGGTTATTAGAAGTTATTATTACATCAAAGCCAGCAGCTTTTAGAGTATCAGCTATCTCGTCAGGACTGTTAAACATGGGATATCCGGTATATTTTTGCTCTTTACCTCCCAGCGTTGTTTCAAGATCAGCCATGGCTATATCTGCTGCAGATATTTCACCTTTAACTACATGAAAGAACTCCGAGTAATCAAAGGTGTCAGTCTTTTCGTCGTAACCGGCCCAAATCTGACCATCATGCATCATTACATCTCCCACAGCCAGAATGGTAACAGTTGGATTGGGCAGATCCGTTTCTTCCGGGATTTGCTCTTCGTTAAAATCTTGTGCCGTATCAACAATACTTGTTTTTGCCCCCGGTACCCACCGACTTACAAGTTCATGAATACTAAAGCCTTTGTGACCGGTATAGTTGAAAATAAAAATACCGCCGGCAATTGCAAAAATGACCAAAGTAGCTCCGATACGGCAATTTTGGCCTATTCGTCGCCCCTTCATCAAAGCAACTCCTTTCTCCCCATCTTTTTCAAGCGTTCCACAACCTTTTTTACATCCTGGGCTTTTTCTTTTGGACATACCAGCAAAGCATCACTGGTTTCCACTACAATCATATCCTCCAAACCTACCGCCGCTACCAAGCGACTGTTGGAATAAATTATAGAATTGCGGGTTTCTATATCTACAAAATCACCCTTGGTTATATTTCCGTTTTCATCGGGAGGAAACACACTTCCCAAAGAGTCCCAACATCCAACATCATTCCAGCCGAAATCTCCGGGAATAACAACTACTTCATCAGATCTTTCCATAACCCCATAATCAATAGAAATACTTTGCAGTATAGGGTATATCCTTCCAACTGCATCTTTTTCCTCGTATGTTTCTATGGATCTCTCTAGTTCCTCAATATTTCTATACAGCCGTGGTAAAAACCTTTTAAAACTTTCAAGAATAATAGACGTTTTCCATACAAACATTCCGCTGTTCCAGAGATAGTTCCCACTTTCCATGTATGATTTTGCTTTGGGAATGTCTGGTTTTTCTACGAATTCCACAACTTCATATGCTATTTTATCCTCGGAGGGTATGGATCTTTCTTTATCATATTTTATATAACCATACCCAGTTGAGGGGTAAGTAGGTGTAATGCCCATAGTTACTAACTTTTCGGTGTTCTCGGCTATACTGCTGGCAGACTTTAGAACCCTTTGGAACTCATCTACGTTTTTTATGTAATGGTCTGATGGAAAAACGCCCATTACTGCATCAGCGCATCGTTTTTTAATAACCATAGCCGCATAACCGATACATGCGGCTGTATTTCTTCCGACAGGTTCTATCAAGACATTTTCCTTTGGAATATCTTCCTGGATGACTTCATTGAGCATTTTTTCTTGAGCCTTATTAGTGACAATTATTATCCTTTCCGGTGGGATAATATCTTTTATCCTTTTTATAGTATCATTAATCATACTATCTTCACCGGTAATATTTAAAAATTGTTTTGGGGCGGTGGCACGGCTTAAAGGCCAGAAGCGAGTCCCTCCTCCGCCGGCCATGATTACTCCGTACATTTCCATGAATATCCTCCAACGTTTTTTTAATACAAGAATATTATGCCCTTGTTTGTCAAATACTTTTCACAATTTATGTCCTGATTCCAGTGTAGAAAGTGGCAACTCTGGCGAAGATAACGTCACCTCAGAAAAGTTTCTACACCAGAATCATATCCTGTATTGTTATAGTATTGTATTATTTCATAAAAATAAACAACTAAAACAAATTTCAAGGCAATTTTCGAGATATGGCAAGTAATCCACCTTTTATGCAAAAGTAGAATTTCCATAAAAACTTTTGTTATTTCTTCATAACAAAGCCACAAGTTATATTAATATATAGATAAAACGCTGCATGTGTATAAAATATACCAGAGAAATGGAGAAGAGTTTTATGGCAAAACTGACATTTAAGAATATCAACAAGGTTTATCCCGGAGGTATCAAGGCCGTTATAGATTTCAATCTTGATAAATCTATTATTAACAATTTTGTCTGAAATAAACTTCAATATCAAAACACTTTTTGCAAAGAAACTTCTACAGCCTTATATAGCTGAAGAAGTTTCTCAAAAAGCCGCCATCAGTCTTGGAGGTATCGCCCACTCTCAAGCTGAGCTAACCAAAGCTTTTAATGATGCCAAAAAGGCTTTACGGTTTGCTTCTAAAAAGAAGTATGTATCCTACATTACCCGGCAATGGCATTGGAGCTGCTTATTTCCTCACTACCTACAGAAATTCTCCACGGTTATAAAGATGAAATGAGTGTAAATTTTAAAGACTTGGACAATGATACAGTAAATACGGTGCGTGTTTTTCTTGATTGCAATCTTCATATAGAAGAGTTTCTACACCAAGATCAATCACACATAATATTTGAACAAAGCCTGAGTACCGCTGTTTTCTTCACCCTTTTCAGCCAATTCTTCATATATGGAAAGTGCAAGCTTAAGTCCCGGAACTTTAAGCCCCATCTCCTTGGCCGATTCCAGTGCAATCTTCATATCTTTAATAAAATGCTTTATGTAAAATCCAGGCTCGTAATTTCCCGCAAGCATTCTTGGTGCCAAATTGCTCAGGGACCAACTACCTGCCGCTCCTGATTCTATGCTCTTTAAAACCGTTTGAGGATCAAGCCCTGCCTTTTTTGCATATGCCATGGCTTCACAAACACCCATCATATTGGAAGCAATAGCAATTTGATTGCACATCTTCGTATACTGCCCGGCTCCGGCACCACCCTGTAAAACAATGTCTTTGCCCATTGCTTCAAAGAGAGGTTTTACAGTTTCAAAGGCTTCCGAGTCACCTCCTACCATGATGGAGAGTTTAGCTTCCTTGGCTCCCACATCGCCACCGGAAACCGGTGCATCCAGAGCATACAAGCCCTTGGTCTTGGCTGCTTCATATATTTTTTTAGCAAGCATTGGGCTGGATGTGGTCATATCTATTATGTAAGAATCTGTTTGAGCATTTTCTATAATCCCTCTTTCGCCAAAATATACTTCCTCTACATCCTTCGGATATCCCACCATAGTTATTATTACATTGGCTTTGCCGGCAACTTCTGCTACAGTGTCTTTCCAGGTTGCACCCATTTCAATCAGTTCTTGAGCTTTTGCTTTTGTACGGTTGTACACCATTACTCGATAGCCGGCTTTCATTAAATTTGCCACCATGCTTTTACCCATAACACCAATACCTATAAAACCTATAATCATCTTTTGTTTACAAATTAGCATCTAAAATCTCCTCTTTCTATATTTTATTAGTATTTAAGGCCTCATTCCTTATTCCCAAATGGGGTACTGTAGGGGTGCTTCCCCTTTTTCTTCAATAATAATAGGTCGCAATGGCAGCGGCAAATTTTTATCGATTTTAATGAGGTTAAGTTCAAATTCCCACATATCACCAAAATCGAAGAGATAATATATTTTCTGGCCTTTGTATAAACCCAAATCTTCTATAGTCGTTTCCTCAGTTGTTTTTCCTCCACCATAATCTTCAACATCGGCACAGTAAATGGGCTTTCCAGTGCGTCTAGTCCCTCCAATATAGAATGCATAAAGATGATCGTTGTAAAAACCAAAAGCATCTTGAATTGCAATATGTAAATCATAAAGTGTGTGTCGATGGGAAATATCTCTTTGAAGAGATTAAAAAGATTTGATGGCTTTTTCCTTTCATTCTTTGGAAATATATAAGTGAAGTTATCGGTATTCCACAATGGTAGTGCTTTGCTAATTAAAAATTTACTTGCATAAATCCCAAATTCATTAGGTATAAAAGCTCTTATAGAGTCCTCATATTTCCCTTTTGCTCCCTGTATTTCTTCCAATTCGCCAAAACGAAAAAACCTCAAGTGATGAAAAAAATCCGCTCCGAAAGAAAACAGTCCATATGTTTGCTCACGGTTATTTTTTATGATCCTTAGTCCGGGTTTTGCATTCGCCATCAGATTAAGCAATGCGTAGAAAGAATACCCTGACCTGGGGTCGAATTTCTCTTAAAAGTCATATTTTGTCCAATATGTTTGTAGAAGAAATACATACTTTTCATGCTGATTCAAAAATTTGTAACTTTCCATGATATTTGTCTCGATCAAAATAGGCTTACCTTTATCACTGTTAGCCCTAACATAAAGCCTCCCTGCCATAGATAGCGTAAATAACAAATCTACCATCGGGTATTTATTCTGAGTATAGCTAGGACCTTTAACATCCCTTTTATAACAAAGCATCTCATTAAGTCTATAAGCATCCTTCTTTCCCAAAACTCCCTGCTTGGGAGACAATACCGGTTTTTCGCTCTCAATAAAGTTTATAAATTTTTCAAATTCCCCTACTGTTATTGCTATACTTTTTTCCATTATTTTTTCCCCTCAACGTTTCTAAATCTCCGACAAAGCTTCAGAGTATGCCTCCATAGTTTTCTTATCAAAACAGACCATACATACTTTTTCAATGCTCTCGTCGTTTTTTAAAAATGCTTTTATCTCGTCAACGGCAATTTGAGCTGCCCGTTTTACCGGAAATCGATATGCACCGGTGCTTATGGATGGAAACGCGATTGTTTTTATATTATTTTCTACTGCAAGCTGCAAGGGGTTTCGATAACATGAGGCAAGAAGCTCATCCTCGTTAGCATTACCACCGCGCCAGATTGGCCCTACAGTATGTATTACATATTTTGCGGGCAGCTTATACCCTTTCGTGATTTTTGCTTTTCCGGTTTCACAGCCATTTAATTTGCGACATTCCTCAAGAAGCTCCGGCCCGGCTGCACGGTGTATGGCACCATCCACCCCGCCACCGCCAAGCAGTGTATTATTTGCGGCATTTACAATGGCATCAACTTCAAGCTTTGTAATGTCACCCAAAACGATATGAATACGTCTCATCGGCATCACCTCTTGACTTTTTTGTTATTCATAATCTCACAATTGTTCCAACCTGCAGTAATATTGTATAGTTTCACCCTTGTTTTTTCAAGTTCAAGTAAATATTCGAGGTCAATCTCTTATTTAGTCCAATGGAAATTACGTAGCACAACGAAAATATTTGCCTGGTTTTGCAAGGTATAGCTAATTCATAAACGTTCGTATGATGAATAATCGATTTTGCAAAAAACTGTATAATATGGTATGATTTGTACTAGATCATAAGTTCCTGAAGCGTTTAGCTGAAGGAGCTTTAATTTATATATAATTATTCACAAAGAGGAGGTATGAAGTTGAAAGTAGGAGTTTTCTGGCGTAAATTCAGAAATGTAGAGTTGCAAAAAAGACTCTCCCAAGACAACATTTACGACGATGCTTACGATGAGGCCTTTCAACATATGACTGCCATTAAAGAAGCTGGTTTAGATGCAGCTTTGATAAAGTGGAAAAAGGATCCTAAGGAAACCCTCAAAGAGTTAGTGAGCAAAAAGATAGATATTGTTTTTAACGCCTCATCACTAAAAGAATTGGCCTTTTTGGAAGCATTCGGCATCCCCTTTGTTGGGTCGGGTCTGGACTTGGTAGCCGCCAGTAAAGTAGCTCGCAAAAAAATAGTGGCTTTTCACAAGCTACCTACACCAAAGTTTTTTGTAACAAAAAATTCTAAGGAAATTCCTGAACATTCTTTAAAATATCCGCTATTCGTAAAACCTGTTAACGGCCGTGGGAGTGCCGGAATTAGCGAAGAAAACGTCGTCAAGCATCCCGTGGCTCTACCCGAAGTAATTGATAAAATTACACATAAAATAGGTCAGGCTGCCTTGGTAGAGGAATTCGTTAAAGGTCGGGAAATAACTGTGGGTATTATAGGTAATAATAACCCGAGAGTATTACCTATTCTGGAAATCGAATACAATTCAGCCATCACTAATACCTACGAACACAAGATGCTGGACAACGAAATTATCCACTGCCCTGCAGATTTTTCCAAGGCTGAAGAAAATAGGATTAAAGACACGGCAAAAAGGATATACAAAGTTTTAAGCGCTAAAGATTTCGGTCGTATAGATATGATTGTTGCCGAAAACGGCACACCTTACTTCTTAGAACTTAACACTTTTGCCGGTCTTACCATGTCTTCAGGGAAAGCTCATAAAGGATATATGGGTTACATGGCAGAGGCTGAAAACATATCAGCAGCAGATTTTATTGGCGGTATTGCCAAATACGCAATGGAGCGCTACAGGCTTAAAAAAACTCTGCGCTGACTTCATAATTATCCAATTATCTCACACACCGACATATCTCTCGACATCCACCTCGCCTTTTAACTTTTGCTCCGATAAGACGAGCATGCAAGCACACAGGTACGGTTCTGAGGTGACATAAAACCGACCCTCTGACACCTTCCTGTCACTTGCTTGTCACCTTTGTCATACTCTCTCACTTTGACATAGTTTTGTTTGGGGAGTAGGAAATTTCTTTGTTTTTATCTGAACTGAAAGAAGTTTTTCAAGGAATTTGGCCAAGCCATCATCGTTGTTGCTAGCCGTTACATAATCCGCTTTGTCCTTTACTTGGTCGGGAGCATTTCCCATCGCCACTCCTAACCCAGCATATTCTATCATTTCCATATCGTTGATATTATCTCCGACAGTTATTATCTCTTCCCGCTTTACTCCAAGGTTGTCAGAAAGTATGGAAAGGCCCTTGGCTTTTGATATTCCACCATTTAAAACATCAATGCAGTTTTCTATGGCAGAGGTTATAGAAATATTATCACCGTATTTAATTGCAATCTCATTTGTAAAATCCTTTAGCTCTTCGGACCTTTCATTTCCGTAAACGACCACCTTTGCCGGTGCCTCGTCAAGGGCTGCAATGATTTGTTCAATATTTCCTGTGTTTTTAACCGGTATAAAGACAAAATCCCTCATTAAATTATAATATCCTCTTAGTGAGTACTTAAGCGGGCCGCGCAAAAAGCGTTTGAAATAAGTGCTGCGATAGCTTGGCCCAGAATAAATCTTTCCGTCTTTTGTAAAAACTTGAATTCTGAAATTTTTATAGTCAAGTGCCATTCTCATAACATCTATCGCTATTTCCCTTGGAAGAAGGTTATAAATTGTGTTATTTGAGTATATGTCTTTAATAATCGCTCCATCACTACAAATCAAGGGAGCGTTTATTTGTATTTTTCGTGCCATCCTTATAGAACTCAGGTAGTGCCTTCCCGTAGCAATGGTTATTGTAATACCTGCATCCTTTGCGTTTTTAATTGCCCGCAGGGTGCGAGCGGTAAGAATATGGTCGCTGTTAATAAGGGTCCCGTCAACATCCAAAGCAATTAACTTAAAATTATTATTTAGTAACATTTCCAAGTCTTTATTTGGCATCATTAAATTCATTCCTTTTCTCCAAACCTCTTGTCTTAGTTTATTATATCTTATTAATGTTTTTTTTCAATTAATAATAAAGAAGATGCTTTGTTTTATGAGAATGCCCCTAAAAACGTTAGGGGCATTCTTGTTGCTGAGGGATAATTTTAAAAGATAAAAATCGATTGTTTTAAAACCAGGTTCGTTTATTTTAGGGAAAATAGGTTTGGAAGAAACAATAATATAATACTAACTAAATAAGTCATATTTAGTAGGTCGTATCAAAGTCTTTATACCTTCATTCCCAGCTTTATATTGAAATCCTCTAATGATAACCACGGGCCGACTTTCAGAGCCCTGCCCCATGAGAAGGGTTGCTGCTGATGCCATTTCATCAGCAATAGCCTCCACTGAAGAACGCATCACATATCCGTTACGGTCCATCTTCCCTATATAGCTCAACATGGGATTAATACCGGCTATACCTACCGCAACACCCACAGCTCCTTCTCTAAATGGTCGTCCATGGCTGTCATTAATTATAACAGCTACATTTATACCTAGTTTTTGCTTTATCGTCTTGCGAATTTCTCTAGCGCTTTTGTCCGGATCCTTTGGTAGAAGTATTACACCATCTTTTTCACCTGTATTGGATTGATCAATAGCTGCATTGGCGCATACAAAACCTAATCGATGGCGAGTAATAATCAGACCTTGACGAACTTTTAACACTTCTTCTGATTCTTCAAGTATAAGCTCAATTAGCCGTGAATCCTTGCCGGTTAAATTGGCAGTCTCTTTTGCTCGGTCACTGGGTACAATATTTTTGAGAAGAATAAATCTTCCTTCAGCTTTTGATACAATCTTATGTGCAATTACTAAAATATCTCCATCATTTAATATAAATCTTTCTCTATTTAGATGATTAATAAATATGCTGCCAAGATCATCACCACTTTTTATTTCCGGTAAGTTTTTGGGTGCAAACAAGCTCATCTGGTGCATTGGTATAAATATCCCTTTCTGTCGATTATGTCATTTATGTGTTCTTATTTCCTCTAATAAAAACGGTGCGCGGCGAAGTAGTGCTTCTAGAATTACCAAAGCTCCCAGAGCATTTAGTGTGCTCTTTATTAGATTAAAGGGAATAATGGCAGGCCACATCATTGCCATAACTTGGGTTGAGGTCATCCCAAATTGCAACCAAAGAATAATACGATTGATAGGAATCATCATCAACACTCTAGCAAGAGTACCTATTGAAGCGGCCACTAAAAACCCTGTTGTGCTTGGGAGTCTTTGGTAAACTACGCCCATCACAAAAACGAGACAGCTTGATGCCATAAAATCCGATGCAGGACCAAATATACTCTTAGCCCGAAACATAAAATATAATAGGTCTTTTATCAGGCATACCATAACACCTGCAGCCGGTCCTAGGTTTTACAGCATTACGTGCCTCTTCCCTGTTTTCAGATATAGAGATGGCCAAGTAGGCTGCAATTTTGATGTCTTTTTCAGATCTACCGATAGGCGATATAGCCTTTCTAATCTCTTCTCGGACATATCTGACATATGGTACCGATGTCATGATAGACATTAGTACTCCGTCACCTATTTCTGCTGCCATTTTTAGCGCTTTGGGTCCTTTTACCCCCAAGTATATAGGGATCTGCGGCCGGTGTGGCTTAAATTCCAGTTTAATTTCACCTGTATCAAAGTACTCTCCCTTTTTACATACAGTTTCACCGGCTAATAGGCCTCTAACAATCTCTACGCTCTCTCTCATTGCCGCCAATGGTTTTTTATAGGGTATTCCCGCTTGATCCTCAATCCAGTGCTTATTGCTGGCTCCTATTCCTAAAATTGTACGGCCGTTTGAAGCTACGTCTAAGGCACCCACTTCCATGGCTGTGAGGGCAGGATGTCGAGTGTAAGGATTGATTACACCGATGCCTATCTTAATGGATGAAGTATTTAAAGCACAGGCAGTCGCCGTAGAAAAAGCTCCGCCATAAAAGTAGTCTTCGGCGATCCAGCAAGAAGCAAAACCTAACTCCTCCGCCTTTTTCGATATTTTTATAAGACTCGGTAATTCATTGCCACTTAATAGTCCGGTTCCAAATTGAACATCCTTGTAATTCACCGAATCCCTCCTAGAATTTCTTTAAATACTAAAACCGTATTGCTGCTTCAACACCTTGGAAAGGTCGCTCAAATTCGGTTGGATGAGCGGAACTTTTGGTAAATATTTGGCAGTTTCAGCAGGATCTTTTAAACCTGTGGAAGTAATAACTGCCACCACATTATCATCTGCTTGGATCTTTCCGGCTTTTCTAAGCTTACCTAAAGCCACGAGTGAAGTCACTGAAGAGGCTTCGGCATAGAGCCCTTCTGTTGAAGCTAGGGCTTTTTGCATCTTCATCGTTTCGTCGTCATTACTTGTTTCCGCTAATCCATTGGACTCTTTCAGTGCTGCAAGTCCCTGATATGTTCCTAAGGAACCTGCAATGGAAAAAGATACTGACCACTTTGAATCCACTGATACAGGCTTGGTGCTCTTATCCTGAAGAGTTGTTTTTAAAGATCCAAAAACTTCTGCAGCAATCATTTTGGGGAGTTTTTCGGTTAGTCTCAGTTCACGTAAATCCGTCATTCCACACCAAATTCCATATAACCCATCAGAATAAGCTGCAGGGACCGATACAAAATCAGGGACTTCTCCCAGCTCTTCAAAGATTTCAAATGAAATTGATTTGTAGCCGTCAATACCATACGGATTACTGCCAATAGGCGGAGATACGTACCCACTTATTGGAACCCAGCTAAACTCCCGCACACATTGCTTCATCAAAGTCCATCTGTCAATAGGGGTAGGTGTGGCTACAACAAAAGCTCCATAGGATTGCATCAAAGTTTTCATGGTATCAGGAACTTGCGGTATTGTAAATACCACACAGGGTATTCCCGCTGCAGCTGCATATGCTGCTGTTGCTGCCCCATGATTTCCTGTGGATGATATTGTGATTGCCTCTGCACCATCTTCCACTGCCTTGGTCACAGCTACACTGCAAAGCCTGTCTTTGTAGGACCACGTCGGGTTTCGAGATTCATCCTTCACATAGAGATTATTTAAATCTAATTGTCTGCCCAGTTTTCTTAGGAGACGAAGTGGGGTATTCCCTTCATCCAGGGTAATAGGAACAGTATTATCCTTTATCGGTAAAAGCTGTCTATACCTCCAAACACCTTTCCCGGAAAATGGCTTTTCCCCTGCTTCAATCCTTTTTGCTAAGTAACTGTAATTATATTTTGTCTTGTAATTTACATTATAACCTTGATCTTTACAGTAAGGACAACCGTCAAAAATTAAGTTGTCTGCTAAAGGTCTGCCACACCGTATACATTCCACACCAACAAAACTATTCAACATTAAACACCTACCTTTATTAATTCTCTACTAGATTTGCTCAAAAAACGATACCCCTCGTTAGTAACAGCGATAGTATCTTCCACTTGAATACCGGCCCACCCTAACTCATAATACGGGGTTTCAATGCACAATACCATCCCGGGCTCTAAAACTGCCTTTACGCCAGGCGCGATGGTCGGAGGGTCATATACCTCCAGCCCAATTCCATGACCGCAATGATGTCGTTCATAATGAGGAATACCCGCCTTACGAGTTTCATCCACAGCAATAGCAAAAATATCTTCAGCTACAACACCCGGCTTGACTTTAGCAATAGCTTCTTCTTCTCCTTTTAGAATTGCACAGTAGTATTCCTCAAGTTTTGATGAGCTTTTTCCTACTACAGCGGTCCGGGCTAAATCTGAGCGATATCCTTGGAATATACAGCCAAAGTCTACACGAATTATAGAACCGTCAACAATTTTGTTATCGGTATTTACTGTATCACATAAGGGGGTCCGTTCACCTGCAGTAACAACATTAAAAAATGGATCAGCGCCACATTTTGTAACTTCAGTGATGTACTGTCTGCCGATTTCATACTCGCTCATGCCGACTTTTAAGTTTAAAAGTACTTTTAGCATAGATTCTTCAGCAATTTCTGCCGATTTTTCCAACAGTTTAATTTCAGCTTGATGTTTTATCATGCGGGCTTTACTAAACATGTTCATAGCTGGTACAAACTCTATTTCAGGAAAATCTGTTTCTAATTGTTCCCAAAGTTGTATTGATATTCGGCTTTCATCTATCCCGATACGACCTTTGGGTATATGGGAACTTTTTAGTGTCTTGGCTAAAGCCTGCCATACATCAGCTTCAGCTTTTTCTGTAATGGACCTTACCTTTTCAAATCCCGATACCCCTGGTGTATAGGCATAGAAAAAGGTTCCATAAGCTGTCATATCAAGCTCAGGAAAGCGCTCTATAGCTGTAGGAATTTCCGCTCTGGGAATTACCAAAGAGGCCGTATCGGCTTTCATGTTGTAAAACGCAAATATTTGGGTGCTATGCAGTATCTCATGCCCAATACTTTCGTATCCCGTCATATAGTATATATTTTCGGGTAAGGTAGCAATTAAAGCATCCAAATTATTTTCAACCATTACTTCTTTAATCCGCTGTTTTTTAAAATCTGTAAAATTTAGCATTTCAACATTTCCTTTCTTTATAATTTAGTTATTACTTCCTCGGGAAAAAATGCATGGACTCGATCATTTCATCTAGAGTATTTGCGGTATCATCTTCCTTTAACGCTCTTCTTTCTTATTTCTTCTAAATGATTATATATTGTATATTTGGAAACACAAAGGTTCGTTGCAACTTCTTCTATGGCACCCTTGATTAAAAAAACACCTTTACCTTCCATATCTTTCAAAAGTTCAATTCTTTCTTCCTTTGTTAAAAAAGCCGGTGCCTTTTCGCATTTAAAAATCGATTGATTTATTAAATCACTTAAAATCGTATTGACATCATTGGCAAAATCTATAGCTGGAGATAATTTTTGAGATTCCGTGTTTATAGTTAAGTTTAGCATGGAAAATAAACCGGAAATATCCTGGGCTGCTGATATATCAATAGTAATACCCATACTACCTAAAATTTTACCCTTACTATCTCTGATAAAAACACTGCTAGTTTTTATTATTTTACCTTTATCTGTAACAGTCATAATATTTATAACATCCCTGGCCTCATCGCCTTCTTGTCGATATATACTAAGCAAGCGATCCGTCAAAGGTGCACCGACATTGCGCTCAGTAACTTTTCCTTTTATATAACACAGTGAACTTTCAGGATAACGAAAATCATGTACGGTAAATTCATAATGGCTTTCACCGAACATCTGACTTAGTGCATCAATGATTGGAAAAAGGTTTTTTAACTCATTTGGTAGGTTATTTTTTTTCATACTTTCACCTCTTTATAACAATTCGACATAATTTACAGAAATCCTTCTTAAATTTTTGTATGTTGTATGATATTTTTATAAGCTTTTATTAATATTCTGTTATTTCTATTTTATAAAAAAATACGCCTCTAGTGAGAAGCGTTACCTTAAATATTTTTATTCCTGTCTCAATACCAGCTCCAAAAACTGCGTGGCATTGATTACCGCTTTTGCATTAAAGTGATTATTCATCGCTATGAAAATAACATCTACTTTTTTTGATAGTTCATTGATCTTCGGAACCCATCCCTTAAGTTCCTCTTCGGTATACAAGTAGTCATACCGTTCATAGGCTTTATCGTGATTATACCATTTCTGAGCATTGCGGCCATGAAATCTAATGTAGCCCATCGGACCGGTGGCTACAACTACTGGTGGTAACAGTCCCTTTATAGGTGGCTCATCCACTCCTACAAATGTTAAACAGTTCTGTCTCAGTAAATTTATAATATCCATGGTCAGCCAATCCACACTTCGAAATTCCACTGCAACCGGAATTTCTTTCAAACGTTCCCGCACCCTTTTTAAAAAATCTCTATTTTTTTCGGTATTATGAAAGCTGTAGGGAAATTGAAACAACACACAGCTTAAGCGATTTTGCTCAATAAGGGGTATTAATGCATCACTGAATTTATTCACTGTAGCATCACTTAGGTCTTGTTGATGAGTCATACCTCCATAGGCTTTAACCGAAAAAAGGAATCCATCCGGGGTTTTTTTAATCATGTGATAGAACATATAGCTATTAGGCATGCTATAATAGCTCGAATTAACTTCAGTAAAAGGAAAAATGCGGCTGTAAAAAGAAAGCATGTCTTTGTCTTTTATATCCTCAGGATAAAACCTGCCCTTCCAATCTTTATAAGCATAACCCGATGTGGCTATATATATCATTTTTGATTACCTCCGGGGATACAGTTTATTATATTATAACCATATTATGCTTTATGGCAAAAAGCAATGCCTGTGTTCGGTCGCTGACTCCTAATTTTTGAAATATATTAGTCAGATGATTTTTCACTGTCTTTTCAGTGATAAAAAGCTTTTCACCGATTTCTTTATTTGAAAGACCCTGTGCCATCTCCTGGAGCACTTCCTGTTCCCGGGCTGTAAGATTGAAAGTATCTTCAGTTTGCTCTTTATTTTTTGAAAGGCGGCTCAGCTCCTCAAAAACTTTTGGTGTAAGGGAAGGTGGTATAAATCCTTGGCCTTGGGCTACCTTTTGAATGGTCTCAATCAGTTCGCCTGGCCTGACATCTTTTAGTACATAACCTGATATACCACAGCGTATAAGTTCAAATAAATACTCTTCTTGATTATGAATAGTCAGAGCTATAATATTTACATCAGGTTTTTCTTGTTTAATTATTTTGGTTGCCATTATACCGTTCATATTAGGCATGTTTATATCCATTAGAATCATGTCTACATCAGTTGTCCTAGCAAGTTCAATGGCCTGTGCTCCGTCTTCGGCTTCACCTACGACTTCAATACTGGGCTCTAATGATAAGATTTTTATTATTCCCTCCCGGATCAAAGGATGATCATCCACAATTATGACTTTTACCCGGTCCTTTTTAATATCCGACAATTTTATTACCTCCGACCCCCGGCAATATATTATCAATTTTTGTAGTGGGTACACTGAGTATTACTTCAGTTCCCCGACCTAACGCCGACCTTATCTCAAACTTCCCTTTCAACAGTTGTATCCGCTCCCTCATGCCTACTATACCAAAAGCTACTCCATTTTTCTCCGCCATCACTTTTTCTATGCCAAATCCACAGCCATTGTCTCTAACAACTACATTTATCTTTTTAGGCAAATATTCGATTTTAATCACAATTTCCGTGGCATTGGCATACTTTCGAACATTTGTCATAGACTCCTGTATAACTCTGAAAATTGCTATAACCAAAGAACCGGCCAATTCATACTCCTGACCCATTATAGTTATCTCAACAAAAATACCGTAATCTTTGGTATACTGTTCGGCATATCTTTTAAGTGCCGGTACCAAACCTAAGTCATCCAGTGACATGGGCCGCAAATCAAAAATGATCTTTCGCACATCTTGAAGACTAGTACGGACCAAATCCATTAAACCATATAGTTCATCCTCAAGCAGCGCCGGATTCATCTCCATTAACTTTAAGCAAAATTCCGCACGCATAACAATGTTTGCTAAGCTCTGCGCCGGCCCGTCATGTATTTCTCGGGCCACCCTTTTTCGCTCTTCTTCTTGAGCCATAATTACCGAAAGACCCAGTGCCTGCATTTGCTGCATCTCACCTATTTGTATGCTGGCATTTTGTAAGTCATTGCAGAGAATCTTAAGTGCCATTCCTATATTGCTGATTAATTCTTCAGACCTCCTGATAGTTATTTCCAAAGTCTTTAAACTTCTTTCCAAGTAATCTCTATGAAGGCGTAACATTTTTTCTTTTTCCCGCTTACTGAGTAAGTCCAGCTGTTTTTGATGAGCCTTGTCATAAGCGTTTTTTATCTGCTCTTCATTATACTGATCGAAGTTCCTGCTTACCTCCATTAAATGAACTCGAGATTTATTATATTCTATTTCTAATGTATCAACTTCTTTTATAATTTCCGCAATGTCGTTTCTTGTTAATGCCAGTTCGTGTTTTGTACGCTCATAGTCCCTTCTGGCGGCTTCACCCAGTTGGTAAAGTTCCTCCCGGCTGCTTTCTACTGTTTTTCTAGTTTTTTCTATAACCTTTTCAAGCCTGGTTATATTTACCAATTCAATTCATCCTCGCCTATCACATCATTGTCTCAAATTGGTGGTTGACCTCTATATATTTTTCTATAAAAAAACTGTAAATCCTGCCTCTATGCGCATTTGGTAAATATTACAACTATTCTTTTGTCTTAAATTGCAATGCCAGTGAATCCAGCTGAAGGCTGATGCGATTAAGTTTTTTGGCACCGTGATTGATTTCTTTCATGAACTCTTTTTGTACTGAGGGGTCTGTTTTTTCATAGTTTTCCGAACGATGCACAATCAAACCTGAAGTGGCATTCATTTCACTAACAACATGTTTTATGGAATTGAATAGCACTCCCAATTGATCGCTCATGATATTAAAGGCCTGAGCCAAACGCCCCAATTCATCATTTCTCGTTACATCGATTCTGGAAGAAAAATCACCTAAAGAAACCTTTTCCGTTGCTTTCATCAGCTCTTCCACCGGTTTACCCACCGCTTTAACAACTACATATCGAGCTATTATTAAACCAACAAGGACTATTATCACAAAAATCACTATTAAGTTGTAACCGGTTTGCTTAAGATGTCTTAAAGTTTTACTGAAATCCACCAGTATATGAGTATAACCGAATATTTTCCCCATATCATCTGAAATAGGTGATGCGAAAGCAAAGGCTACAATATTTTTATCTTCGTTTTTTAGTGGAACTAATTTTTCTTTATCTACTTTTTTGTAGGCAGTATTTAAATACGTATTCGCTTCAAATTCATTACCGGGTCCGCCAAAGGCCACCACTTTTCCCTCTTCATCATAAACAGCCGCTTCCATGACAAATCCGTCACTTTTCAGTTTTGTCAGGACTTCATTAAGTGCATTATATCTTTTGGAACTGAGGGCATCTTGAGCAACAACGTTTGTTGTATGAACCAGGGACCAACCCCGATTGATAGTATCTTTTGTAAAGGTATCACGGTCCCGGATGAAAATAGAAAATCCTATAAATCCCATAAGTATAATAATAAGCAGTGTAAAACTGAGGCTTAGCCGAAATGTAAGAGAAAAGCCTCTAGGCTTGAAATGTCTTTTTGCCATATACACCATTCCTCTCATTAAACTCTGTTTTTACTGAATATCGTTTTTTTATATAATAAGTTACTCCGGTGAAGATGACGGCACCTCTTCCTTTAGCCAGGTCTGTCACCGTCAGCTTAATACAGCTTTGCATAGGTGCTTACGATACAATTCGGCATCCTGCCGAGTAACTGTCAATGGTCGCCCTTTATACTCCCCTGTCATATCTATCCAGAGCTAAAGGGCAACAAGGGTCTGATTTGAAAGGATTTTTTGCCGTCATCTTCACTTCAGAAGAGCATCGTAATCAATATTACAACGGCTTATAATCACTACCTGTTATTAGTTCAATTTGATCTTTAACCGCTGTTCCTGTGGAAAAACAAATACCTGCCGGAAGTTCAAGAACCTTTTTGGCTCCCTTCACGATTGGACTAAAACGATAGGGTTGCATTGAATGAATTATATGCAAGATTTTATCATATTCATCCAGAAATATTACGTCAATAGGATATTTCATAAAACAGGTATGAACTGAGGAACATGGAGCAATCAATAGTCCGGTTCCCTCTTCCAGGAACCCTGTTCCAATTAAACCTTTAAGTCTTTGGAAAAAACTCTCGGCCTTTAAGACCTTTGTTCCCAATATAGTTTGATTATTAATGTTCGATACTTTCACAGCAATCACCCTAGCGCCCGAAAACCCTCATTATTTGAATGACAGCAGGCCCTAACAGCACTACAAAAATAGCGGGAAATATAAAAAACACCATGGGAATGAGCATCTTTACCGGAGCCTTCATGGCTAACTCTTCAATGCTCTGTCGACGCTTAAGGCGCACTTCCTTTGATTGCAGGCGTAAAACTTTACCTATACTTATTCCCAGTTGTTCCGCCATTATAACAGATCCTACAAAATTTGAAAGGTCATCTACAGCCAATCGATCAGCCATATCCCTTAAGGCATCTCGCCGCGGCTTTCCCATTCGTATCTCTTCCAGAACAATAAACAACTCTTCAGGTAAAACACCTTTGGATTTATCCACCACTTTCTTAATAGCACCGTCAAACCCTAGACCTGCCTCTATGCAAACAGTGAGTAAATCCAATACTTCCGGTAATTCCTTACTTACTTGTTCTTTTCTCTGACGACCCTTTGAGTTAATCAATACATCAGGTAGCAACCATCCTAAGATACATGCGGCAATAATCATTACCAATATCTGCATATGGGATTTGCCTGAATTCTGTAATAAAAAACGGGTTCCAATGGCAAGAACCACTGCCACTAGGTATTTTATCACTAAAACTTCTCTTGCCATAAGATTATAAGGGTTCCCCGCCTCACTTAGTTTTTTATCCAAAACTTCTTCATTTGCAGCCGGAATGTACTTCATGAGAATATTAATAATCCTCGAAAACATTGGTTTCACAAAACGCTGGTATAGGGGAAAGGATAGTTCTTGCTGTCTTATGGGAACCGGTGTTTCCGGACCTACCACTTCAGTTACTCGATTCTTCATTTTCATCTTTTCTCTCTCAAGTATACCGAAGATAAATAAAATGAATGCAAACACCGATCCAAATACACAGAATAAGTTGATCAATCCAATCATAATGCCTATTCCCCCTAAAACTTAATGTCAACAATTTTTTTAATAATCATTAGCCCTGAAAGCTGACCTAGTACCGCTAAACTCAGCATAACAAGACCTATCTTGTTTCTAAAGAGTTCCATTATATATCCGGGATTTGTGGAAAACATAAAAACCGCCAAAAAAATAGGTAACAGGCCAATTATAAGGCCGGATATACGACCTTGCGCTGTAAGGGTCTTAATTTCCCTTTTTATACGCACTCGCTCTCTGATAGCCCCGGCAATATTGTCCAATACCTCTGCAAGGTTGCCCCCTACCTGTCTTTGTATTAACACTGCAGTTATAACTAATTCCATATCGTCACTGCTTACCCTTTGTGACAAATTTTTCAGAGCTTGCTCAATGGAGGTGCCCAGATTTATCTCAATGACGGTTCTGTCAAATTCTTTTTTAATGGGATTAGGGAGTTCCCTCCGAACCATATCCATACTCTGAACAAAACTAAACCCTGAGCGCAATGAATTGGACATAATGGAAAGAGCATCACTGATTTGATCGTTGAAATCGGCAAGTCTTTTATTCCGTGCAGAATCAACTAAAACAAAGGGTATTACGGCTGAAACAGCACCAACGGCCATGCTGACTAAAGGTTTTAAAGTTGTAGAAAAAACCAACATAACCATACCTATTACTATGGCCGCCACCATAACGACAAACTCACCGCCGCTAAGCAAAATATCTGCCTCTTCCAGTTTTTTATCGATTCTTGCCCCCAGTCGGCGAGTTATGGAAAAATCACCTGCGCGAGCCAAAATTCGACGCAACATATCATGCTTTGGTTTGCTGCTTTTCTCGCTTTTTTTAATCTTAGCCTCTTTTCCTGCTATTTTATCAATACGCGAAATCATTTCATTTTTTTTTGAAGTGCGCAACAAATCCAGACCCAATACCAATATAAATATTGTCATAAAAATCAGACTGCATATTACAACTAAGTCCATAAAGCTGCACCCCTAATAAAGATTCTTTGTAAATACATCGTTGGAAAGTCTATAGCCGCTGATTTCAAGGCGTTCAATGAATTTCGGGCGCATTCCGCTGGGTTTAAATTCACCTTTTACCTTACCGTCTTGATCAACACCGGTTTGAATATAATTAAATAAATCTTGTAGCACTATCACATCACCTTCCATTCCCTGGACTTCCGTTATATGAGTGATACGGCGGGAACCGTCTCTTAAGCGGCTCTGATGTATTATCAAATCGATGGCAGAGGAAATCTGTTCCCGGATGGCCCGAATTGGAAGATCCATACCTGCCATAAGTACCATTGTCTCCAGACGGGAAAGCATATCACGGGGGGAATTGGCATGTCCCGTGGTAAGAGATCCGTCATGGCCGGTATTCATGGCCTGAAGCATATCAAGAGCTTCTCCGCTTCGCACTTCACCTACAATTATGCGGTCAGGACGCATACGAAGGGCATTTCTAACAAGGTCCCGAATTGTTATGGCACCTTTTCCTTCTATATTGGGCGGTCGACTTTCCAGAGTCACCACGTGAGGTTGGTGAAGGGCAAGTTCCGCTGCGTCCTCAATTGTTACAATCCTTTCATTGACCGGTATAAACGATGAAAGCACATTAAGGGTAGTGGTTTTACCGCTGCCTGTCCCTCCGGAAACCACTATATTCAACCTGGCCTTAACACAAGCTTCAATGAACTGGGCCATTTCCGGAGTCAAAGTATTAAATTCAATCAAATCTTCTATCATAAGAGGGTCAGTAAAAAACTTTCTTATAGTAATAACCGGACCGGTAAGTGACAGTGGTGGAATGATGGCATTGACTCTTGAACCGTCAGGCAGCCTGGCATCTACCATGGGCATACTTTCATCTATACGCCTTCCTATGGGAGATACTATGCGATCAATAAT
>CAZFME010000007.1:31141-37225 GCA_964520055.1 uncultured Clostridia bacterium | reverse complement strand
AGATGCAAGGCATTCACAGATGAACAGGAAATACTCATCAAAAAAATAAGGAAGGCCTGGGAAGACGGAAATATTCCCGCAAGTATTACCAAAGAAGTGCTAAAACAAACAAAACTAATAGATGATCCGATTAAAGTATTTTATGAAGTTATAGATATTGTACCCGAAAAGTATCTTGAAGAAAGGAAAAAGAAGAAAGCTGTAAATATTTCAGGTGATATGAAAGTAATTTTATCATCTTACCTGAAGAAGGAGGATATAAAATAGGTGAATAACGCTAAACTGAAGATTTTAGAGGAAACATTTAAAAATAAGTTTGACATTGAAACATTTAAAAAATTTACCCGGGAATTTTTCAATGAACCTGAAATGATACAGGAAAACAGACGCACAGGAATCTGGAGAGAATATGAGGAACACGTTGCATCCTACTATAGAATTGCCAGATATACAGACTGTGATGAAAATAATATGATCGTTTTAGCAGTGGAGTTAAAAAAGGATAAGAGTGTTGAAAGAGCCAGAAGTATGCAAAGAAACTTTATTTCCAGAGTTCTTGATGAAAATAATCTTGAAGCTGCTATCGTTGCTTTTTATTCGCAAAATGAACCAAATTGGAGACTGTCTTTTGTAAGGCTTGACTATTCTTTTACCGATAAAGGAATAGAGCTGGACTTAACTCCTGCAAGGAGATATTCATATCTAGTGGGTGAAAATGAGCCGAATCATACAGCACAAGCTCAACTATTAAGAATATTTGAAGATGATACAAAGAATCCCACTCTTGATGAAATAGAAGAAGCCTTTAGTGTGGAAAAGGTAACGAAGGAATTCTTCACCTTATACAAAGACAAGTATTTAGATTTGAAAGAGCATTTGGAGACTAATGAAGCCTTCATAGAAGAAACAGAAAAACTTGGATTTGAAGTGCATAAATTCTCCGAACAATTTGCCAAAAAATTGATGGGGCAACTGGCTTTTCTTTATTTCCTGCAAAAGAAAGGCTGGCTTGGTGTCCGGATAATGCCGCCGGATCATTTATTTCCGGAGGGGGAATTCAAAGATATCTATATATCCCAAGACCAGGCTCATCAAGCTATACTGCAAAAAGTATTTAAAAAAAGTGACGATGGGAATATGAAATTACTACCAACCAAGTTAACAAAATTAACAGAACATGAGGCTGGACTATTATCCGACTGTTTTGCCGAAACCAAGTATGATATGCCTTGGGGAAGCGGAAACAGGACATTTATAAGGGAGATATTTGACTATTGTAATAAAAATACAAATAGGAACTTTTTTAAAGATTATCTGGAGCCATTTTTTTATGAGGCCTTAAATACAAAAAGGAAAAATCATTATTATCATAGGTTCAATTGCAAGATACCTTTTTTAAATGGCGGATTATTTGAACCAGTGGAAGGCTATCATTGGCGAGATGTGGATTTTGAGATTCCAAATGAACTATTTTCCAATGAGGCAGAAAAAGGTAGAGATGCCGATGGAATACTTGATATATTTGACAGATTCAACTTTACAATGAATGAAGATGAACCCCTTGAAAAAGAAGTGGCTGTTGACCCGGAAATGTTGGGTAAAATATTTGAAAACCTTTTGGAGGTAAGTGATAGAAAATCCAAGGGGGCTTTCTATACTCCCAGGGAAATAGTGCATTACATGTGCCAGGAGAGCTTGATAAATTACCTTGTAAATGAAGTGAATGTACCCTATGAAGATATGAAGGAGTTTATCCTATATGGAGAACTTATAAAAGATGCTGATAATAGAAGAGATGTGGGATATGGAAAGGAATTTACCATAAAGAAAACTATATTTGACAATATCGTAAAAATAGATGATGCATTAAAAAATGTTAAAGTTGCTGATCCGGCAGTTGGATCAGGAGCTTTCCCTTTAGGGATGTTAAATGAAATTGTTAAGGCTAGAAACAATATTACGGAGTACATAATCAGACTAGATAAAGAAGGTGCTTTTGATAGAAAGTACGGTGAGGATTTTATAAGGAAATGGCGCTTGCCCTATAAAATGAAAATAGATACTATACAAAACAGTATTTTTGCAGTGGATATAGAACCCAGTGCGGTAGATATAGCAAAACTCAGGCTATGGCTTGCAATAGTGGTAGATCAAGAAATAGATGAAGAGAACCCCGAACCTCATCCACTCCCCAACTTGGACTACAACATAAAAGTAGGTAACAGCTTAATTGATGAATATGAAGGGATAAAACTATTTGATAAATCCATATTATATAAACACAAGAATGGCAGTGCCGGCAATAAAAAATCCGGGGAAAAACAAATACTGCAGATAAGCCTCCTCATAGACCATACCGAAGAAATGCTCAAGGAAATGTTTGAATTACAGGAAAGGTACTTCGCTGAAGATAATGAAGCTACAAAAAAAGAGCTAAAAGCAAAGATTGATAACATAAGAGGTAGTCTAATAAGATACAAACTCCAAAGAGAAGGTAACACCGAAGGCTTAAAACGATATGAAGTATCTTTAAAAAACAAAACAAAGCCTTATTTTATATGGGAACTGGAATTTGCTCAGGTGTTCAGAGATAATGGAGGCTTTGATATTGTAATTGGGAATCCACCGTATTTAGGGGAAAGTGGCAATAAAGAAACCTTTAGACCTATTGCAAGAACCGAGTTTGGTAAAAAATACTATATGGGTAAAATGGATTTATTTTACTTCTTTTTTCATCTGGCCTTGGACATAGGGAATGAGAATTGCGAAATAGCACTAATTACAACAAATTACTATACAACCGCCTTTGGAGCAAAAAGATTAAGGGGGGATTTTAAAGAGCGAGCCGCTATACGAAGGTTAATTAATTTTAACGAGTTAAAAATTTTTGATTCAGCCAAAGGTCAGCATAATATGATAACAATTCTAACCAAAAATAAGGATACCAATATTTTTGCTAAAACGTGCTTAACCAACAGAACAGGGGATACTGATGCTGAAATACTGAATTCTATTACAAGTTGGAGCGATAACGAATCAAGTTATTATGAATTGGCTCAAGTCAACATATATGAAGGTGACGAAAACTATATAAGAATAAATGGTGTAAAAAATAATTCGGTAAATCATATTGACAGTGTGCTTAATAAAATGGCAAGCTTAGAATTAAGGCTAGGAGATATAGCAAATATTAATCAAGGGCTTGTCAGTGGTTGTGACTATGTGTCTGGCAGAAATATACAAAAATTAAATTCTCTAAAAAATGTAGAAAACGGGGATGGCATATTTATTTTTGATTTAGAAAGAGATAGAGACAGAGAAATTATTGAGAGGTTCAGTAATGACGAGAAAGAATTATTAAGGCCATTCTATAAAAATTCAGAAATTGATAGATATTATTCTAATCGAAAACATAAAAAGCTTGTATTGTATATAAATAAAGATATTGATTCTATAGATAAATATGCTAATATAAAAACTTATTTTAGTAGATATTTGCCTATACTTAAGGATAGGCGAGAAGTGAAAAACGGGAAAATAAAACCTTTTCATTTACAATGGGCCAGAAAAGAAAGTATTTTTACAGGAAAAAAAATCGTAGTTCCTTACAGAACCAAGAAAAATGCATTTGCTTACAATGATGTAGAGTGGTTCTGCCGTTCAGATGTATATGTAATTACACAACAAAATACGATTTACAACCTAAAATACTTACTTGCTTTATTAAACTCAAAACCTTATTATTTGTGGCTGTATTATAGAGGAAAGAGAAAAGGAGAAATATTAGAGCTGTTTCAAATCCCCTTATCGGAAATACCAATTAAACCGTTAAAAAAAGATGAACAAGAAAGATATATTGATGTTGTTGACGATATTCTTAGCATAACGAGGAAAGAAGACTATCTGGTAAGTGTCGAAGAACAAGCAAAAGTTTCAAATTATGATAAGAAAATTAATGAAATGATATATGATATGTATGGCTTTACTGATAGTGAAATTGAGATAATTGAAGAACACTATGGTGAGAAATAAATGATTTCTTTTACAGTTTTTTAAAATATAAACTAGTTGATTTCAGATCTGGGCTCAAGGGGGGGAGGCTGGATGAAAGAATTTCTAGAACTTATCAAGAATGACTTCCCAGACAAAGCTACCAGCATTTACAAATGTTTGCATTGTTAGAACAAGAACAAATATTTTTCGAAGAACCCAGTATTAATGAGCAATCCTAAATCCATACTTGGTAAGATATATGTCGAAACAAAACTGAGTGCCAATAGTTTAAGAAATTTGATAGTTAATCTTTTAAAGGAATACAACTTTAAAATTAGTGACTATAAGATTTATTTTAGAGCGGATTATACTGAGTTAAACAAATAACTTAAGAGCGCCCTTATAAGGCTTACGCGAGATGAGCCAAAACCTAAAGATGGGTGAGATATTTAAGAAAAAAAGATTACAAAAGGAGGAAATAATTCATGGCCGATATTAATTTTGAAATCATTGAAACACTGGGGATCCTTTCAGAATCCCCAAAAGGATGGACAAAGGAACTAAACCTCATTAGTTGGAGTGAAAGAAAACCGAAATATGATTTAAGGGATTGGGATCCTGAGCATGAGAAGATGGGCAAAGGCGTTACCCTGAGTGTTGATGAATTAAAGAAGCTAAGAGACATCTTAAATAATATGGATGTGTAATTTGTCGCTATCTTGGAGGTGAGACAAATTAATCTCGAATCCATATTAGAGTACATCACTTCAGTAGTAAATGTTAGACCGCAGTGAAAAGAGATGAAACTTGTGGAGGTGTGTATTTAAAATGGATAGAATAATAACAGTTAAAGGCAGAGGTAGCGTTTCGGCACCCCCGGATTGGATTAAGATAATTATGAATTTGGAAGCAATGGATATGGATTATCATGAAACGATGGACATGGCAGCGGAGCAATTAAAAGAGCTGAGAAACTGCCTTTTGGAGTATGGTTTTAAAAAACAAGATATCAAAACTACATCCTTTAATACTGACACATCTTATGAGAGAATAAAAGATAGCCGGGGCAACTATAAGAGAATTTTTAAGGGTTATGTATGCTCTCAAACACTACATATAGGCTTTGAAGCTGATAACAAGAAACTCGGCATAATTTTATCGGCATTGTCTCAATGTAAGGCAAGACCGGAGTTTTCTGTCAAATATCAAATCAAAAATCAAAAATCTCTAAAAGAAGAAATGTTGAAAAAAGCTGTTTTAGATGCGAAAGAAAAGTCAAGAGCCATAGCAGAAGCGGCAGATATAGAAATTGGCAGTATCATTCGAATTGATTATGATTGGAGCGAAATTAGGTTTCAAAGAGAAGAATTCGACTATCTTAGAGAAGCATCCTGCGAATCTTCAATTGCATCAATAGATATTCAGCCCGATAATATAAAAGCCTCGGATACTGTAAGTATTGTATGGGAAATAAAAAGATAGTATAGTATTATCAGGAGGGGCATTATCTCTCGCAATTTGTTTAGATATAACTTTAAAAAAACCAATGGATATTCTCATCAAAACCATGAAGATAATGATTATTTTATAGATGAATAGTGACAAAATAGTAAAGCGGGAGGAAGACTGATAATGGGTTGGCGTATAAGAAAATCAATAGGAATTGGAAAATTGTTTAGAATAAATCTATCTAAGTCCGGTATTGGTTTTTCAGCAGGTGTTCCAGGCTGCAGAGTTTCGGTGGGTCCGGATAAAAAGGTTCGTCGGACAATTGGTATCCCTGGAACAGGAATATATAGCACCGAGGTAATAGGGGAAAAGAGCTCCAAAAAGCGGCCCAATTGCCCCAATTGCAATAGTCCGGTGACCGCAAAAGCTAATTTTTGCTCGAACTGCGGAACAAAACTCAAATAAAGAGGTTTATTGAATCAATATCCGTATTATGTATGGAGGACTGGATATTGATTTGAACAACTTAAAAATACAAATCAGTAACGGTGAATAAATATTGAGTTTATACAGAGTGGAAGATTAATTTATCTGAATAGGTGCAGCCATTGTCAAGATGAATAAAAAAGAACAGTCCGAGAT
>CAZFME010000007.1:2804-31131 GCA_964520055.1 uncultured Clostridia bacterium | reverse complement strand
AAATTGCTTTATTATTGAAGGGATAAAGCTTATTAAAGAAGCCATCGAGGAAGAGGCGAAAATTAAACAAATTGTAGTTTGTGAAGAATGCATTAATAAAGGTGAATTTGAAAAAGATTTGCTATATGAAATTGCAAAACATGATGTAATTTATGTGACTGAAAAAGTATTTAATTTGCCATTCTGAGGGAGACAACGACCGACCGAGGGATCTATAAGTGGCACAAAATCAAGATCCTTCACCTTCGGTTCAGGATGACAACCTGACTTTTTCAGCAGTTTCGAACCCGTCCCGAAATATTCAAAAGAGGTGCTCCCGGAGCACCTCTTTGGTTATGCCAAAACCTCCTTTATCTTTTCCATCGCCCAATCAATTTCCTCTTCTGTGATAATGAGCGGTGGAGCGAAGCGGATGACGGCAGCGTGAGTATCCTTGCACAGGAGGCCATTTTCCATTAAGGCTTCACAATAAGGCCGGGCTGCTTCTGTCAACTCAAGGCCGATAAGGAGACCTTTGCCCCGAATGTCTTTAATAATCGGGTTTCTGATTTCCTTGAGTTTACCCTGAAAATATTCACCTATCTTTAAGGAACGTTCAACGAGGTTTTCTTCTTCTATAACCTCAAGAGCCGCAATGGCACAGGCACAAGCCAAGGGATTGCCTCCGAAAGTGGAACCATGGGAACCGGGTTCGAAAAGCCCTAAAATATCTTTATTTGCCACCACTGCAGAAACAGGCATCATGCCGCCACCAAGGGCTTTACCTAAGATATAGATGTCTGGCACAACATTTTCCCAATCACAGGCAAACATTTTTCCGGTGCGGCCGAGGCCAGTCTGGATTTCATCGGCCATAAAAAGCACATTATTTTGTTTGCATAGTTCATATGCATCTTTTAAATACCCGTCATACGGTATATTTATACCTGCCTCACCCTGAAGGGGCTCCACTAGGAAAGCAGCAGTATGTGGTGTGATAGCAGATTTGAGTGCTTCAATATCGCCATAGGGGATAATCTTGAATCCCGGAGTAAAAGGGCCAAAACCTCTTTTATTATCTTCTTCTGAAGAAAAAGAGATGATCGTAGTGGTACGGCCGTGGAAATTATCCTGACATACGATAATTTCTGCTGAGTTTTCGGGAAGTTTTTTTACATCATAGGCCCAGCGCCGGGCAGCTTTAATAGCTGTTTCCACAGCCTCGGCTCCGGTATTCATGGGCAGAACCAGGTCTTTCCCGGTAAGCTCAGATATTTTTTGGCAGAATGGCCCCATCTTATCATTGTGAAAAGCTCTGGATGTCAATGTCACCTTTTCGGCTTGTTCCTTGAGTGCAGAGATGATTTTAGGATGGCAATGCCCTTGGCTTACAGCCGAGTAAGCACTGAGCATATCCATGTATTTGTTTCCATCCAAGTCTTCAACCCAGACTCCTTTGGCTTTGCTCACAACCACCGGTAACGGGTTATAATTGCGGGCACTATACTTTTCGGTAATCTCAATTATTTGTTTACTTTTAGACATTTGTAAACCCCCTTATTAATAATTATAAGTTAATATGTATAATTATAATGTTTTCGCACTAAAAATATACCTATAAATAAAAGTTAAAGCCATAGAAAACAGCATTATATCAGAATATATCCGTTAAGCGCGAAAAATATTATCATGCAGGTAACTGCATATATATACATTATTTAATATAACCCTTTACAGCCTTATTGTCAATAATAAAATTGTGAAATAACTTAGGTATTCAAAAACGTTTTTTTCAAGTATAATATTCTACAGACAACAAGTCTAGCTTATATTAATATGTGAGGTAAATACATGGAAATATTAAGCAGTAACACCGAAACAAAAGCTTCACTCCAGCAAACGATAATTAAATTGGCATTACCGGCTATTTTGGAAAATGTACTACATACGGCTGTGTGGATGATGGATACTGCCATGGTTGGTAGGTTAAGTGCTGAAGCACTCAGTGCTGTTGGTTTTGGTTCGCAACTGGCTTTCACTTTGGTAAATATCATTTCAGCTATGGGTATAGGGACTTCAGCCCTTGTGGCGCGTTATGTCGGTGCCGGACAATCGGAAAAGGCAAACCGAGTTGTCTCACAATCATTTTTAATTTCTTGGGTTTTAAGCCTTTCATTGGTGGTATTAAATACTTTATTGGCAAGGCCGTTTTTTTATTCGACCATGAAGGATCCTTCAGTGATTTTGATGGGAATTAATTATGTAAAAATAATCACAAGTGGAATTGTTTTTCTGATACCGACAATGGTGATGAACGCCGCCCTCAGGGGTGCCGGCAATACACGACTCCCCATGGTGTCGGCACTTGTAGCCAATACGATAAATGTTGTTGGTGACTATGTTTTGATTTTTGGGCATTTTGGTTTTCCACGATTAGAAGTCAAAGGTGCCGCCCTGGCTACTGCCTTGGCCCAAGTATTTGGGGCTGTGATTACTCTTGGGTATCTTTTATTAAGTAAAGACACGATTAGGTTAAACTTAAAAGAGGCATTAAAAATAGATATTGATGTGATAAGGCAAATTTCAAAGCTAAGCTTGCCTTCCTGCCTTGAAGAGTTTTCCCATAGTGGCAGCCGGCTTATATCTTCTATTTGGATCGCTCATCTGGGAACCGTGCCCTTTGCTGCTCACCAGGTAGCGGTAAGCGCAGAATCCATGTCATTTATGCCCGGATACGGTTTCTCAGTGGCTGCTGCGACATTAGTGGGGCAAAACCTTGGAGCTGATCGACCAGATGAGGCTAAAAGAAGCGCCTGGGTTGCCACGAAATATGCGTTAATCTTAATGAGCGTTGTAGGGTTGTTGTTTTTGTTATTTCCCCGTCAACTGATGAGCCTGTTCACAAGTGTGCGTGAAGTTGAAGATACTGCAGCTGCTTGTATCAGGGTAGCAGCCTTTGAACAGCCTACCATTGCCATTGCAATGGCTTTAGGGGGAGCTCTTAGAGGGGCTGGGGACACTCGTGGTACTTTTAAAATAGGTTTTATATGTACATGGATAGTCCGTTTACCTTTGATTTTTCTGATAGTACTTGTATTTGAAAAACCGATTATATATGTTTGGATGGCTACGGCAGTTCAATTTGCCGTGCAAGCCCTATTGATGGTCTTGAGGTTTAAACAGGGCAATTGGAAGCAAATCAAAGTTTGACAACCTGTGTATACTTTTGATATAAGTAATATATAATATATAAAAGAAGCATTAAATGGAAAAAGGTTTTTTTGAAAAAATGTAGAAATCCTTAAAAGACCTTTAACAAAAGGGGGAATTTTGTGTTTTCGCTGAAAGCCCGTTGGGCTGTTGCCTCCGGAATAGTGGCATTATTTCTGACCGGAGCGGCTATCTACACCACTTTGGAAAAAGAGGTGATTATTAGAGAGGGAGATAAATCAGTTAAAGTTGCAACCTTTACAAAAACCGTAGAGGAATTGCTGGCACATGAAAATATAGTTTTAGACCCAGAGGATGTGGTTATGCCAAGTCCGAATACAAAGCTCAGGAAAGGCATGCAGATAACGATAAAAAGGGCTTTTCCGGTAAATATAACCGTTGACGGGGAACAAATAACAGTAAAAACCCAACCGGATGTGGTGGTAAATCTTTTGGCAAAGGCCAAAATAAGTCTAGGTGAAAAGGATAAAATCCAACCGGCTCTTTGTGATTACATATCCGAAACCGGCCAAATAACCATAGCCAGGGTTGAACAAAGAGTTACAACTGAAATCAAGACGATACCCTATGAGATTGTATCAAGAAAGGACTTTAACCTCCCATTAGGTGAAAAAAAAGTAACACAAAAGGGCGAGGAAGGTCAGGAAGAAGTAAAAACCATAGAAATACTTGAAAATGGCAAAGTTGTTTCAGCAACAACGGAATCTAGGATACTAAAAGCTCCCAAACCACAGATTGTGCTTACGGGGACGGTTCAACTGGCATCACGTGGCGGTGTGGATTTTTCCTATACTGAAAAACGTCGTATGTTGGCTACTGCTTACACTCATACCGGCAACCGGACTGCTACCGGAACAGTAGCTAGGGTGGGAGTGGTTGCAGTGGATCCAAAAGTTATTGCTTTAGGAGCCAAAGTCTATGTTGAGGGTTATGGTTTTGCACGGGCTGAGGATACAGGAGGAGCAATAAAGGGTGATAAAATAGACCTGTTTTTAAACACCGCTGAAGAAACAAGGCGTTTCGGAAGGCGATGGGTTACCGTATATATATTAAAGTAAAAAATAGCAATATTAAAAGAGCATTACAAAACTCCGTTTTAAATAGTTTTGTGATGCTCTATTTTTAATTCTTTTACTTGTACCTTTTCATATAAGAAACGTAGCGTATCCTTTTCTTATGTCTTTTATATCGCCTTATACCTACCATTATCCTAAAAGGTATGTATACAGCCATAGAAATTGAAAGGGGCCAAAACCACCAGTAGGTATGTATCTTTCTTTTAATATCATCAGTGGCTATCAAATCAACACTACCCAGTTTTTTATCGCCTTGATAAAATATCATCTGCCCAAGAGTTTCATTTTTGCTTATAGGCGCTTTTATTTCCGTATTTATAACGATCTTTTGAGTAATTGGCAAACTGTTTTTTTCTACAACTGTAGTAAATCCATCTTTGACAACTAGTTCGACCGGATCACCGTATTTGACATTTTCTTTACTTACCCGGGTATTTTTTTCTATGACATCTTTAATTTCAAAATTTGCAAAGCCATAGTCCAGTAAAGCCATGCTGTCGGCCGAAACGTTGGAATCAGATTTCAGGATAACCGAAATCAGCTGCCATCCTTCCCGGGTTGCCGATGCAGCCAAAGTCGAACCGGCAGTACTGGTATATCCGGTCTTTATTCCATCAGCTCCCTCATAATTCCATAGGAGTTTATTCAAATTAATGAGTTGCCGGTCCCACTCTTGTCCCTGCCAAGGTATTTCTATGGTTTTGGTGGAGGCTATTTCTTTGAATTTCGGAAAATTTAAAAGAGCATAACGAGAAATAAGAGCCAAATCATAGGCAGTGGTCAAATGACCCTCTTCCGATAAACCATTAGGGTTTACAAAAGTGGTATTTTTAGCTCCGATTTCTCGGGCCTTCTCATTCATCATTTGCACAAAAGTTTCAACACTCCCACTTATATGTTCCGCTATGGCAATAGCTGCGTCATTCCCGGAATTGAGCATCATGCCGTAGAGCATTTGCTCTAAAGTCAATTGCTCCCCTTCTTCAAGATAAATCCTGGTTCCTTCTGCTGAAAGAGGTGCATTGCTTGTTATCACAATATCTGAAAGCTGTCCTTTTTCCAGAGCCAAAACGGCTGTCATTATCTTCGTTATACTGGCAGGTTCCAGCCGAATATGAGCATTCTTTTCATATAACACTTTTCCGGTAGAAACATCCATCAGAATTCCAGCTTCGCCGGAGATAGTTGGAGGAGGCACTGTTTGGCCTATGTTAGCAAATGCCATGGACGTTAAAAAAATCAATAAAAAAAACACAGTTACTGTACATATAATCCTTTTCATACTTCCACCTCAACTCAATTGTATAAAAAACTCATATGAGGTACCATTATCAGCACCAAGTAATTTTCCATACCATAATCAAGTATATCAAATTTAGGATTTGAAGCAACTGTATATTTATTGGAAATATTGGTGTATAAAAACTGCCATAATCCTTAAAATAAATAGAAGAAGTGAAGGGAAAGATAAATATGAAGAATCCGTCCATATTAGAATTTACAAGTTATATGCTTGCATATAAAGACAATCTGAAAAAACTGGCAGATTCTATAAAAGATATAGAAAGTCAAGTGGATGACAATCTTCAACAGGCGTTACTGAAATCTTCCAGTCTGGTAAAACTGAATAAAGACATAAAAGAAATAGGAATTATGAGTGAAGCTCTGGCAGATATGTCGGAGGAGGGGAACATTTTGGCCAAAAAAAAACTTCTTACTTCTATCCGACACAAAATATTTGAAAGTCAGTGTATGCTAATGGAAGAAATACAAAAATCCATGTTGAAAGCGGCTGAAGCCATGGCAGATGCAGGAAATGGCATAAATTTAATGACAAATTATGGTAGGATGATCAAAGCTCTCGATAAAATTGATAAAAAGGTGAAAAGTCTATGACTATATTAAAAGATCTATTTTTGCACACATATAAGTCGATAATCCTATTTACGGTAAGCCTTGTGTTGGTGAGACTCATGGGCAAGCGAACTGTTGCACAGCTCTCGCCCTTTGATCTTATATTTATGATTATAATGGGATCTGCTATTGCAATACCGCTGGAAGATCACGATATAAAAATCACTCACGGTATTTTTCCGGTCATCATTACATCATTATTGAATTATACGCTGGCTATATTAATAACCAAAAACCGCAAGGTCGAGAATTTTTTGCAGGGCACATCCCGGGTCCTTGTGAGAAACGGAGAGGTTATTATAGCTAATTTGAAAAAAGAACGAATTACCATGGCGGATTTACTTATTTTGCTGAGAGAAAAAGGGGTGACCAATATTAATGAAGTAGAAGAAGCCGCCATAGAGCCCAATGGCAAATTAAGTGTCATAAAGAAAAAATACATGCAAACAGTAACACCCAGAGATCTGGGCCTGTGGTCAAATCAAGGGATTTTTCCCACTTTGGTAATAGAGCAGGGCGAAGTAGTTCAGGATAATTTAGATAGGCTTGGGGTTAGTATAGACCTAATGCTCAGGCAATTAAACCAAAAAGGGATAGGGAGACTCAAAGAAATAAGATCCGCTTGGATTGATGAAGAGGGCAATGTTAGCGTTGAGCGGGTGACGGAAGCGACTTCACAGTAAAGCCGGTATAGGTGGGATATCATGACTGATAATCAAAAAAGTTCTTCTAACAAGATAGATGTAAGTGCCGATCAGATAAAAAAAGAATATGATGTGGATTTGTACCTATTTTTAGATGCAGTGTCCTTAGGCCTGCGAGATGATGAAATAGCGGATCTTATCGGTTATGACTTGAAAAAAGTAAAAAAGGTAAGAGAACATCTGGGAAACATCAGCAGTGAAATTGGTATAAACTACAAAAAAAACATGCCAAAGTGATATATATTCAACAAAACCCATTTTTATTTATATAATAATTTAGAACAAATAAGGTTATGTGCCCTCCAAGAGCAATTAGTATGAAAAACAACCAAGCGGAGATAGTTTGATGAAAGATATATACCTGTAGCACATACTTTATAAAAGGTAGAAATTAACGATGAGGGAAATGGCAGCATAGATGTAGGGTTTTTTGTGTAAAATTTTTTCAAGTGCCATATTCCCTACCAATGTTAAGTCTGATCAAGGCTTGATAAAATCTTATCGAAAAGGTCAATATTACATCGGTTTTCTTCCCAATGAATACATGATTCACAGCTTGCATCTTTTTCACTGTCCACCGTCGATAGCATCCATGAAGCATTATCAGCCGGAAGATATCCCGGGCACACTTCACCTACAGAATTAAGCTGCATTTTACTGACCATCTAAGATAACCTCCTTCTATACTCTTCAGTGTTTTTTGACATCTCACTAATTCTGATTTTTCATATCAAAAACAAGCCACATGTATAGCGCTCCTTAAGTTGGATTGCTTTACTTATTATTTGATTAAAACACGTAAAATATTATTATAAAATTATTGTTTATTGATGTAAAGAAACGGTTTAAAGCAGCGAAACTGCTTTTTTTCAGCGTTTTCATATGCTATAATAAAGGGAAAGTGGGGGAGAGGAGGCATAAAATGAATTTAGAGCAAATTATGGATCGGTTAAAAAACCAGGAGCGTTTGGCTAAAAACATAACTCATTGGGCAAACATACCCGAAAAGCCCGGAGAATATGAGGCTTTCCCCGAATATTTGAACTCAAAACTTGTTTCAGCCTTGAAGAAAAAAGGCATATACAGGCTTTACTCCCATCAGCGGAGAGCACTGGATGAAGTTACGTCAAATAATGATATTACGGTGGTTACCCCTACGGCTTCAGGCAAGTCACTTTGCTATAATCTGCCGGTGCTGAATCACATCCTTGCTGATAAAAACACTCGGGCTATATATCTCTTCCCTACAAAAGCTCTCTCCCAGGACCAGGTATCAGAACTTATGGATATGGTGGATGAAATGGGGGAAGATATCAAAACCTTTACCTATGATGGTGATACCCCCGTCAATGCTCGTGTAGCCATAAGGAAAGATGGGCATATTGTAGTTACAAATCCGGATATGCTTCATACCGGCATACTGCCACATCATACCAAGTGGATGAAGCTTTTTTCCAACCTAAAGTATATAGTGATTGATGAAATACATATATACAGAGGGATTTTTGGCAGTCATACCGCTAATGTGCTGCGAAGGCTCCGTAGAATATGTAAGTTTTATGGCTCGGATCCTATCTGCATTTGCTGTTCGGCTACCATAGCCAATCCTCGAGAACTTTCCGAAAAAATTACAGAAAAGCCCATGGTCTTAATCGACCAAAATGGTGCCCCAGCCGGTGAAAAAAATCTTATTTTTTACAATCCTCCTGTTGTAAATCGACAACTGGGAATTCGGCGCAGCAGCTTATTGGAGGCGAAAACCCTGGCTTTATGTTTTATAAAAAACAAGATTCAAACCATAACCTTTGCACGAAGCCGCTTGGCAGTAGAGGTAATGCTTACATACCTTCGGGAAGAGATGAAAAAGGTTCCCGGCGGGGTTAACACAGTAAGAGGATATCGGGGCGGATATCTCCCTAAAGAGCGTAGGGAGATTGAAAAAGGTCTAAGAGAAGGGAAAATCCTTGGGGTGGTTAGTACCAATGCTTTGGAGCTCGGCATAGATATAGGCAATCTGGATGCAAGCATTATAACCGGCTATCCTGGTTCCGTAGCAAGTACCTGGCAGCAAGCCGGCCGAGCCGGCCGAAGGAACTCGGTATCTGCTTCAATTTTGGTGGCTTCCAGCAGCCCACTGGACCAGTTTATAATAAACCATACGGAATACTTCTTTGAAGCCTCTCCGGAACATGGCCTGATAAATCCGGATAACCTATACATTCTTGTAAGTCATATAAAATGTGCAGCCTTTGAACTGCCGTTTGCTGACAGTGAGACCTTCGGCGGTGCAAATATAGATGAGATTCTAGCTTTTTTGGAAGGCGAAAGAATCCTTCGACATGTGGGAGGTCGCTGGCATTGGATGGCCGAATCCTTCCCTGCTGAAGAAATCAGCCTGCGCAGTGCATCCACGGAAAACTTTGTGATAATAGATATTACCGACGGTGCCAAAGCTATAGGGGAAGTTGACCGCAGCAGTGCTCCAATGATGATTCATGAAGAGGCCATATATATTCATGCCGGTCAGCAATATCAGGTAGAAAAGTTGGATTACGAAGAGAAAAAGGCCTATGTTCGAAAAGTTAGTGTGGATTATTATACAGATGCCAACCTTGCCGTGGAAATCAAAGTTTTGGATGTATTCAGAGAAAAGACCACAGCTAAAGGGCAAAATTACATAGGGGAAGTTATGGTGACCAGCTTGGCTACCATGTTTAAGAAGATAAAATTTTTTACCCACGAAAACTTGGGTTTCGGCCACATACATCTGCCACCAGAAGAGATGCACACTACGGCGTACTGGCTATCAATTCCTGAGAACACCGGTGAGCTTTCTCGGGAAGAGATGGAGTCGGGCCTTCTTGGACTATGTAATGTCATGGTAAATATAGCTCCACTTTATCTTATGTGTGATCCCAGGGATATTCGAGGAGTTGTACAAATAAGATCACCTTTCACACAAACACCCACGATATATATTTATGACAATTTCCCCGGTGGTGTGGGATTTTCAGAAAAACTGTATGACATGGAAGACCAGCTATTAAAAGCGGCCCGGCAGGTTATAATGGAATGCGACTGTGAAGACGGCTGCCCATCCTGTGTGGGCCCATATGAAGAAGTCGGCCATGGCAGTAAAACCTTTGCCTTAAAAATCATAAAAGGGGTGCTACCCGATTGAATCTATCGGAAAAGTTGAAAACCTTTATATCCGGTAAACAGAAAGGTAACATAAAAACTAATATACACACACCGAAAAATGATATTTATCCGGCTGTGGATACAGCGCTCGAGGCGACCACGGTGAATACACCTTTCGGCGAGCACCTTATAGTAAAAAAAACTTATCCGGATTCCTACTTGCATGGCAAAATTAAACTTGATTCCGTCTTTAATATTTCCGGGGAAATATTAAAGCTCATTGCCAAAAACTGTAACTACGCAGGTTTTGATTTCTCCCGAGCAGTTTTTATTGATACAGAGACCACTGGACTTGCCGGTGGCACAGGGACTCTGGCATTTTTAACCGGGGTAGGGTTTTTTGAAGGAAATAGTTTTAAGATTTTACAGTATTTCATAAGAGATTATGATGAAGAGATAGCTGTTCTATACAGTTTAAGCAATTTGCTAAAAAATTTCGATAGTATGGTGAGTTTCAACGGTAAGTCTTTTGATATACCTTTGTTATCTACCCGATACATGCTTAACCGCATGGAAAATCCGGTTGAAAAGACTTTTCATCTTGATCTTTTGGCCTCAGCCCGAAGGCTTTATAGAGAGCGTTTAGAAAGTGTGAGCCTTTCATCGCTGGAGATAAACCTTCTGTCACTTGAACGGGAAGGCGATATACCAGGTTGTGAAATACCCTCGGTATATTTCAAGTTTTTAAGGGATAGAAATCCTTATCCCTTAAAGCCTATAATTTATCACAACCGCATGGATATCCTATCTATGGTTACATTGACAGTTAGCATGGCCAGATCTTTCAAAGCCCCTTTCGATTCGACAACATGTCCCAATCAAGATTATTACTGTCTAGGCAGAGTCTTTGAAGATATGGGGATGATTGAGCAAAGCATCAAATGCTATGAAAAAGCTTTAAACGTATCGGGAGTTAGGGAAAAGTCCTATATACAGCTCTCCTTGCTCTACAAGCGATTGGAGCGGTGGCAGGAGGCTGAAAGACTTTGGATTAACATGGCCAAATATAATATAAATACCGTCTTTGCATTGGTGGAACTTGCCAAATACTACGAACATAAGCTTAAGGATTATGACAGAGCTGCTCTTGTAACCCAAAGGGCTTTGGAAACGGTATATAAAAAGAGTACATTTATTGGATGCTCTTTGAAGGATGAAATGAGTGAGCTTAAAAAACGCCTGGAACGGATTAAATGTAAACGGGAGAAGCATAAATAAGATAATGGTGAACGTTACCTTTTAAGTAATACCATTGTCATTTTTAAGTTTGATGAAATATAGCTGGGGCGTGCAGGACTAAGCCAAAAGTAACGGGTTTAACTTAAGGAAAAAGTGCTGCAATCTTTACCGGGTAGCTTTTTATGCTAGCATTAATAATAAAATATAGAAAGAGGAGGCATTACTTTTATGAAAAGTGCACTGAAAATGGCGGCCCAGTTCATGGCTCTCTCTGCCAGAACCGCTCCCAAGACTGCAGGAAAGGACTACATAGAAATAAAGGTCGTAGATGATGAAAGCGAGCTTGCAAAATTGGGAGAGGAAATGGCCGTCTACGGTGAAAAGCACGGTAAAAGGAATTATGACCGGGATGGCCGAGGAGTTGCCAGTTGTGGAGCAGTGCTGCTGGTGGCAATAAAAGATGCCAAAATCGCCGGCCTAAACTGTGGAGCTTGTGGATACGACGAATGTGCAAAACTTCCAAAACCCAATGATGGATTTGAATTTGCAGGACCTTTTTGTGCATGGCGATTGGTAGACTTAGGCATTGCCATTGGTTCTGCTGCTAAGACTGCCAGCATGCTCAATGTAGATAACCGCATCATGTATCGCATCGGTGTAGTTGCCCGAAAGATGGGTATCATCGATGGTGATGTGGTGCTGGGAATTCCTCTGTCGGCTACGGGTAAAAATATATTCTTTGACAGATAAAATTCCTATCCTATTGGACTAAAAAAATAAAAGCTAGCCCAAAAAAGCAACGGTGCTCCATTGCTTTTTTGAATAGTATTTTAGAAAGCTGCTATAACAAATGATTTATTTAATGCAATGCTGCATTTTTAATAAAAAAACGCATTATTTTGTATGACTTTATTAAGAGCATTGTAACAAAGGCCACTTACAAACATTTAATGCTCAACGGCATTGAAAATTTTTCTTTTATTTTCAATGCCGTTTTTTATTTTTATTATTCCCATGTTTAATCAGGCCTTGGGAGTTTATTAAATTCGGCATGTTCATGGCATGAAGATTGCTTTATATATTAAGAAAATAAGGAACATTTAAATTATCAGGAGGGGTGTAAATGGCTAAAACGAATATTTTTGATATCAGTGATGAGGAACTCGTATGGGTTGATGAACTTGTGTTAGAACACGGCAATAAGAAAGAGGAAATTATTCAGATTTTACGACATGTCCAGGAACATTTTAACTTTATCCCACGAAAGGTCCAAATCCGGCTTTCAGAGTTGCTTGATATTACATTAAGTGAAATATACAGCATAGTTACCTTTTATACTTTCTTTTCTCTAAAACCCAAGGGTAAATATCAAATAAGCTGCTGCAAGGGGACTGCCTGTTATGTAAGAGGAACGGATAAGGTAATAGAAAAGCTGACACAGTATCTAAAAATTAAACCAGGTGATACTACTGATGATGGACTGTTTTCCATTGACATCATTAGATGCCTCGGGGCATGTGGGTTAGGACCTGTAATGACCATTAACGATGATGTGTATGCAAGATTGAAACCGGAAGATGTTTCGCGAATCATTTCAAGGTATGAACCGCCTTTTAAAGACTATGCTGAGGTTATGAAAGAACAAGAACAGTTTAGCAGTGAAAAAGAGAAGTCGAGTGCTGAACCTAAAAGTAAGCTAGCTCCTGCGTGATTCCCGTTTAAGCGTCTAGAAAAATCCGAAAGGAGGTAATTAAAATGACGGTTAATACGCCCAGGGCTCATGTTGTCTTAAGATATGGAATATGCAGTATGGCTGCCGGAGCAAAGGATGTGCTGAATACCTTTAAGAGGGAAATAGAGCAAAAAAATATTTTAGATGTAGAGCTAAAGCTCACTGGCTGTATCGGTCTCTGTTCAATGGAACCCCTATTAGACGTTTCCATGGAAGGTTTACCGACAGTGACCTATTGTCTGGTTACACCGGAAAAGGTATGTGGAATAATATTTCACCATATTTTAAACAGAACAATTATCCAAGAATGGGTAATCCCGAACATATAGGGGAAGGGGGAATATAAATTATGGATTTTTACAGAAGTCATGTCTTGGTTTGCGGAGGCGGTGGCTGTATATCGTCAGGATGTTTAAAAGTTAAAGATGCATTTGTCAATGCAATCAATGAATTAGGTCTTTCTGCGGAAGTAAAGGTTATTGTCACAGGTTGCATGGGACCTTGTCAACTGGGACCCATGATGCTCATATATCCGGAGGGTGTGCTTTATACAAAGGTTACCGAGGAGGGAGCCAAGGAAATTGCCGAAAGACACCTTTACATGGGGCAAATAGTGGAAGAATTCATCACAAAGACAACAGAAGGCAAGCCCACTGCTCACCCCAGTGAAAATCCGTTCTTTTCAAGACAGCTCAAAATTGCTTTAAGAAACACAGGAATCCTGGACCCAATGAGTATTGAAGAGTATATTGCTTTTGATGGGTATAAAGCGCTTGGTAAGGTTTTGACCTATATGAAACCTGATGAGGTAATAGAATTTATTAAGAAATCCGGCCTTAAGGGTCGAGGTGGCGCAGGTTTTTCAACAGGTCTAAAATGGAGTTTTACTGCTAAGGCACCGGGAAAGCCAAAGTATGTGTTGTGCAATGCCGATGAAGGAGATCCGGGGGCTTTTATGGACAGGAGCATTTTAGAGGGGGATCCCCATTCTGTAATAGAAGCCATGGCTATTGCCGGATATGCGGTAGGAGCAAATCAAGGTTACATCTATGTGAGGGCTGAATATCCTTTGGCCATAGAGAGATTGACTCATGCTATAAACCAGGCTAGAGAAAAGGGATTGCTGGGGAATGATATCCTAAGCAGCGGATTTGATTTCGACTTAGATATAAAAATCGGAGCAGGGGCTTTTGTATGCGGTGAGGAGACGGCACTCATTGCATCCGCTGAAGGTAAGAGGGGTATTCCCAGACCGAAACCGCCTTTCCCTGCAAATGAAGGTTATTTCGGTAAACCGACCCTAGTGAATAATGTTGAAACATTTGCCAATATATGTCCCATAATTTTACAGGGTCCGGATTGGTTTGCGAGTCATGGGACTGAAGAAAATACCGGCACTAAAGTTTTTGCTTTGGCAGGTAAAATTCACAATACCGGTTTGGTGGAAGTGCCCATGGGCACAAGCTTGGGTGATATTATTTTTGATATAGGCGGTGGAATCCCAGAAGGTAAAAAGTTTAAAGCTGCCCAAACCGGAGGTCCGTCAGGGGGGTGCATACCAAAAGAGTATTTAAATGTCCCGGTTGATTATGAATCCCTGAGCGAATTAGGCACAATTATGGGCTCAGGAGGCCTCATCGTTGTAGATGAAGATACCTGCATGGTGGATTTCGCCAAATTCTTCCTGCAATTTGTTCAAGATGAGTCCTGTGGCAAATGTATCCCATGTCGTATAGGAACCAAGCGAATGTTGGATATACTGGAAAACATAACTCAAGGTGGGGGGAAAGAGGGCGATATCGAAAGACTGATAGACATTGGCAATACTATAAAACAAACGGCATTATGTGGTCTGGGTCAGACGGCCCCTAACCCGGTGCTTACGACAATAAAGTACTTCAGAGATGAGTACGAAGCTCATATTAAAGACAAGAAGTGCCCAGCCTCGGTATGTGCCGCCCTATTTGCCTCTCCATGTCAGAATGCCTGTCCTGCCGGAGTCGAAGTACCTCTATATATAGATGCCATAAGAAACCAAGATTACGCCAATGCAGTAAAAATCATTAGGGAAGACAATCCCTTTCCGGCGGTCTGTGGAAGGGTATGTACCCATCCATGTGAATCAAAATGTCAGCGGGAGCAAATAGATGAGCCTATAGCTATTCGGGCGTTGAAGCGTTTTGCCGCTGATTATGATATGAAGTACCCCCAGAAAGTTATTTTGAAATCGTTAAAAGGTAAAAATGTGGCGGTAATAGGTGCCGGCCCGGCAGGGTTGACAGCAGCCTATTATCTGGCAAGAGAGGGATACGGCGTAACGGTATTTGAAGCTCTATCGGTTCCGGGCGGTATGCTGGCTGTTGGTATACCTGATTATAGATTACCTAAGGATGTCCTTGAAGCTGAAATAAATCACATAAAATCCGCAGGTGTAAAGATAGTATTAAACACCGCTCTCGGAAAAGATTTCACACTGCAGGAGTTAAAGGATGAGGGTTTTGAAGCGGTGTTCATTGCAGTAGGAGCTCACAAGGATTTTAAACTGAGAATTCCCGGTGAAGAATTGGAGGGTGTTTTTTCGGCAATTGACTTTTTAAAAAGGCACAAACTCGACAAAGAATTAAAAACCGGTGAGAAAGTGGCCGTCATAGGCGGTGGTAATGCGGCGGTGGATGCAGCTCGCACTGCACTCAGAATAGGGGCTTCGGAAGTACATGTTTTTTACAGAAGAAGCTGTGAAGAAATGCCCGCACAGGAGGAAGAGGTAAAAGATGCCATGGATGAAGGAGTGAAGTTACATTTCTATACCACCCCGGTTGAAATTTTGGGAAAAGGTGAGAAAGTCGAAAAAATGCGCATACAGAGGATGCGACCCGGTGAATTTGACAGGAGCGGTCGTAGGAGACCCGTACCCATACCCAATTCAGAGTTTGATGTAAAAATTGATAATGTCATCGAAGCCATAGGTCAACAACCGGACGTAGAAATTTCTGAATTGCAAATGTATAAAGACGGCACCATTGAAGTTGATAAAAATACCCTTGAGACATCTTTGCAGGGCGTTTTCGCCGGGGGCGACTGTATCACCGGACCATCAACGGTTATAGAGGCAATAGATTTCGGGCATAAAGCTGCATTATCTATTGACAAATACCTTGGCGGTAACTTGTACAAGAGAAAAAAAGAATATATGAGGAAAGCCGAATATGAACCGGATGAAAACCACATGGAAAGATGCAAAATACAAAAAATGACGCCTGAAGAAAGGAAAAGGAATTTTGTTGAAGTGGAGTCCTGCCTTTCGGAAGAAATTGCCTATCAAGAAGCATATAGATGCTTAAGATGTGACATAAAGCAAACCGGAGAAAGTGAAGAACACATGAAGGGAGATGAGATACATGGATAAGGTGACATTGATCATTGACGGCCATAAAGTTGAAACAGTAAAGGGCTCGACAGTTTTGGAGGCGGCACGAAATGCCGGAATCCACATTCCGACACTTTGTTATCTGAAAGGCATAAATGAGATTGGGGCGTGCCGTATGTGCATTGTAGAAGTAAAAGGAGCCAAAACCCTTCAAACATCATGTGTTCTGCCGGTTACAGAGGGTATGGAGGTCATAACGAATTCACCCGCAGTAAGAGAAGCAAGAAAACTCATACTGGAATTGTTGCTTTCAGATCATAATGTGGAATGTCCCACATGTATAAGAAATTTAAACTGCGAGCTCCAAAAACTGTCTGAAGAGTTGGGTATAAAATCCATTAGATATCCCGGAGAAAAACATGAATCTCAGTATGATGATTTTTCACCTTCAATCGTCCGTGATACATCAAGATGCATTTTATGCCATAGATGTATAAGCACGTGCAATGATATACAAGGGGTCGGTGTAATTGCACCGAATTTCAGAGGCTTTCACACGGTGGTTTCACCCGTATACAATATGAGCTTGGCTGAAGCACCATGTGTTAACTGCGGACAATGCATCATATCATGCCCGGTGGGTGCACTGACGGAGAAGGATGATACACACAAGGTTTGGCAAGCCCTAGCCGACCCCGATAAATTTGTAGTTGTACAGACTGCGCCCGCCATAAGGGTCTCCTTGGGAGAGGAATTCGGTAAAGAACGTGGTGCCGTTGTTACGAAACAATTGCCCACAGCCTTAAGAAAACTAGGTTTTGACAAGGTATTTGATACAAACTTTACTGCAGATCTCACAATAATGGAAGAAGGGTCGGAGTTTTTAGATCGATTACAAAATGGCGGCAAGCTGCCTTTGATAACATCCTGCAGCCCGGGATGGATTAAGTTCTGTGAACACTATTATCCGGAATTCCTTGATAACCTTTCGACTTGCAAATCTCCTCAGCAGATGTTCGGCGCACTTGTAAAAACCTATTATGCGGAAAAAATCGGTATTGACCCGGCAAAGATATTTTCCGTGTCTATCATGCCCTGCACAGCCAAGAAGTTTGAATGCGCAAGACCCGAGATGAATTCCAGCGGATACCAAGATGTGGATGCAGCTTTGACCACAAGAGAGCTTTCCAGGATGTTGAAAGAGGCCGGGATAGACGTAAGCAAACTGCCGGAGGGGGAATTTGATGAACCTCTAGGGATATCCACGGGTGCAGCGGCTATCTTCGGTGCTACCGGCGGTGTTATGGAAGCGGCCTTGAGAACCGTGTATGAAATAGTTACGGGAAAAGAATTGGAAAACATTGATTTTGGTGAAGTCCGTGGTGTCGAAGGAGTTAAAGAAGCTACAATAGATGTAGAAGGAACTAAAGTCAATGTGGCAGTGGCACATAGCCTCTCCAACGCACGGAAGGTTTTAGATCGGGTTAAAAACGGGGAAGCCGAGTATCATTTTATAGAAATAATGTGTTGCCCCGGAGGCTGTGTAGGAGGAGGGGGCCAGCCAATATTGAGCTCCGATGAGCGTTGGGAGAGTGACTACAGAGAAATAAGGGGCGATGCTATATACGAGGTAGATCGTAGCATGCCACTGAGAAAATCCCACGAAAATCCTGCCGTTAAGGCTTTATACAAGGAGTATCTAGAGAAGCCTCTGGGAGACAAATCTCATCAACTTTTGCACACACATTATACAAAACGACCTCTTTACACATAAGACATAAGATCTAAATGGGCGTCAAGCATCAAAGCTTGACGCTTGCTTTTAAAGGTAAAAATGAAAAAGATACTCTGGTGAAGATGACGCCATTTCTCCTTTAAGAAAGACCTGTCACTGTCAGCTTGATCCTGCACTGCTCAGGGGCTTGTACCAATTCAGCGTCCTGCCGAGTGCCGACGCCTTGTTCTGCACACTGCCTCTGCTGCATTTGTCTCAAGCTAAAGAATGACAAGGGTTTTGTTTAAAAGGAAACGCTCTCCGTCATCTTCACATCATAAGAGTTTCCATAAAAAATATTTTTTAGCATGGAGAATAATGCTAACAGGTTGTCAGATTATGCAAAATATAAAATTATAAATGGATTTATAACGCCCTAAATGATAGAATATTGATAATAGGGTGAGTAAAAACATAATATTTATTAAATGAGGTGTCGGCATGGCAGGGATTGTATGGACGGAAAAAAATAAATGCAAGCAGTGTTATACATGTGTACGTCAATGTGAAGTGAAGGCAGTAAGGGTGAAAAACGGCCAGGCGGAGGTTTTGACAGAAAGGTGTATATCCTGTGGCAATTGTGTGAAAGTATGTTCACAAAATGCAAAGATGGTAAAGAGTGGTATTAAAGAAACCTTAGACATTTTAAGCCAGAAACAATTTAAAGTTGCTGCTTTGGCACCCAGTTTTCCTGCGGCTTTTCAGGCGGGGGATTATAAAAAAATGATTGCAGCATTAAAAGCCCTGGGATTTGATGAGGTATGGGAAGTTGCGGTCGGGGCGCAGCTAATAGCAACGGAGTATGAAAAACTGCTGGCAAATGCCAACCCGCCCATTATCGGTTCTACATGCCCTGCCGTTGTTAACTTAATTGAAAAGCATCACCCAAATCTCATACCATATTTAGCACCTGTGGTTTCGCCCATGATAGCCACAGGCAGACTTATAAAATCGATATATCCCGGAGCCCGGGTGGTTTTTATAGGGCCTTGTATAGCGAAAAAAGATGAGGCGGAAAAAGTACACGGTGTTGATGTAGTGCTGACTTTCCAAGAACTGGAAGATGTATTGACTTTAAGTAAAATAGACATAGAATCTCCAATATTAAACCAAGATTTCGATGAACCTTACTTTGATAGTCATATTGCCGAAAAAGCCTTTAGAGGTTTTCCGGTTAGCGGTGGTCTATATTTGTCTTTAAAGGATAACTTTAACTTTTCCCGTAACACGATAGTAGTTGGAGGGAAGGAAGGTGCTGTATCTTGCATTGAAAATATTGAAAAAACCGATTTCAAGCCCTTTTTCGTAGATATTTTGATGTGCAATGGATGCATTGACGGGCCTTTTTTCAAAAACGTCAATTATTTTATCAATTGGGAGAAAGTTGAGGCTTTTGTCCAGGATAATCGCGGATATGCTAAGAACCAAGAGTCCTTGAGGGATTTCATAAGAAGTTTCCAAGATTACTCCAAAGTGAATTTATATAGAGATTTTACAAATATGCAGGTTTCATTGAACTATCCTTCTGAAACAGAGATTAAAAAGATTCTTAGTTATACGAATAAATTTACCAGGGAAGACGAACTTAACTGTGGAGCCTGTGGCTACAGTTCGTGCAGAGAAAAAGCTCTGGCAGTATATAATGATATTGCCGAAAAAGATATGTGTCTTCCTTTCCTTTTGACAAAGGAGATGGATGAAAAAAAGACCACCATGGAATACAACCGTGAGATGAACGCCATAATAGAATCATCCTATGACGGTATATTTGTATCCGATGGCGATGGCAGGACATTGAGGTTAAATCGCGCTTTTGCCCGGTTTTTGGATAAACCTCTTGAAAGCTTGATAGGGATGAAAGCCGAAAAACTAGAAGAGGAAAGAATCATATATCCCTCCCTAACCTATCTCGTGCTAAAGGAAAAAAGAAGATTAACCCTTATACAGGAAACCAGTTCAGGCAAAAAAATCCTGTCAACAGGTAATCCGATATACGATGAAGAAGGCCATGTGTCAAGAGTGGTTATAAATTCCCGGGATATGGAGGAGCTGAATCGGCTCAGCCGAGAATCAGAAGAGGCCGTAAAGATGAGACGTTATATGGAGCAATCCTTAAACACAGATGATCTTGTGCCTTTACCTAAAATAGTCAGCATCAGCTTGTCAATGGAAAAGATAATAAAATTATCTTTGCGAGTGGCATCGGTAAATACCACAGTTTTGATCTTGGGAGAATCGGGTGTTGGCAAAGGCCTTATTGCCAGATTCATTCAGGAAAACAGTCCGAGACGTAATGGACCATTTGTAAAAATAAACTGTGGCTCCATTCCGGAAAGCTTATTGGAGTCGGAACTTTTTGGCTACGAAACCGGAGCCTTCACGGGGGCAAAACGGGAGGGAAAACCCGGTCTTATAGAGATGGCCGACAAGGGTACATTATTGTTGGATGAAATCGGAGATTTACCTCTGAGTTTGCAGGTAAAGCTATTGCAAGTTTTGCAAGAATATGAACTTACCCGCATTGGTGGAACCAAACCCGTAAAAGTTGATATAAGAGTTATTGCAGCCACGAATAAAGACCTTAAAAAAATGGTTGATGAGGGACTATTTAGAGAGGATTTATATTATCGACTGAATGTAGTCCCATTGGTAATTCCACCATTGCGTGAACGTGTTGAGGATATAGAACTGCTGATAGATTATTTTCTTTCTCACTACAATCAAAAACACAGTAAGAACATATCCTTTGATGAAGCAGTCATGAACATTCTCAAGAAATATTCATGGCCGGGCAATGTGCGGGAATTGGAAAATCTTGTTGAAAGATTGACGGTGATATCTGAAAAAGATTATATTACCATGAAAGATTTGCCTCAAAATATCATCGGCAAGCAGTTCGGTCAACAAATAACAGTTGATGGAATTATGCCATTGAAAAAAGCCGTAGAATTCGTTGAATCACAGCTATTGCAGATGGCTCAAGACCGATGTAAAACCACCTACGAAATGGCAGAACTTCTGGATGTGAATCAATCAACCATAGTAAGAAAACTACGAAAGTTAGAGAAAAAAGTCTAAAATAATGATAAAATAATGATAAAGCAACGGATAAATCCAAAAAAAGCTTTTTCCCGTTGACAAGAACACCATATATGTATCTGACTGGAAACATTTATAAAAATAGTATAGAATAATATAAAATGATGATAACGGGGGTTGAATTAAATGAAGTTTTTCCTTGATACCGCTAATGTGGACGAGATTCGCGAAGTCGCAGCAACGGGGGTAATTTGTGGAATCACCACAAACCCAACCCTGATAGCTAAAGAAGGCAGAGATTTTAAAGAAACCATTCTGGAAATCACATCAATACTGGACGGGCCAATCAGTGCAGAAGTAATAAGCCTTGAAGCAGCTGGAATGGTCAAGGAGGCTGCGGAGATTGCCAATTGGCATCCCAATATTGTCATAAAAATACCTATGACATGGGAAGGCCTAAAAGCCGTAAATGAACTCAAAGAAAAGAACATCAAGACCAATGTAACTCTGGTATTTAACCCAAATCAGGCTCTGCTGGCGGCTCGAGCCGGAGCTACTTATGTGAGCCCTTTTATAGGCCGCTTTACCGATATCACTCAAAACGGAATTAAACTCGTCTCGAATATTGCTGAAATCTTTAATTTCCACGATATTTCAACTGAAATTATTGCTGCCAGTATTAGGTCCCCTATGGATGTCTTTGAATCAGCCAGGGCCGGCGCCGATATTGCCACTGTTCCGTATAAAGTTTTAAAGCAAATGATAAAACATCCATTGACAGATATTGGCATTGAGAGATTCCTAAACGATTGGGAGAAAGTGCCAAAAAAATAGAATTTTCTTTCCAGCCCACAGAACCCAAAACAAAGCCTTTGAAGGGTTCTGTTTAATGATTTCAATGGGGTTTACTATTTTTTCAGCAAGGCTTTTTTTAGATAATTTTAGTAGGATTTTTAAAAAACCAGATGGTAGTTCCCTACATCTTTTTTCTTTAATAATATTATTCGACGTTTAACGAGCAAGTACTGCTTTAGAAAATATACCGGTTATTCACCCAAGGAATTCTCAAAAACTGACGGGTGTAACAGATGACATTAGCAAGTAAAAATATGACAAAGGAAAGTGACAGGGGGACGTTTAGTTTGTCATCAAAATACAAAACTAATATTAATCTTCATAATTCTTCTCAAACCGCCAGGAATCGCTGCACATAATTAACAAATCTCTTTCGCTGTCTTTTTATACTTTTTTGATTGAAGCTACGCTGCGGTGTGATATAATAATAAGCATAAACAAAAACAATGTTTATGCTTATTATTATAAGGCTTTAACATAAAAAAGGTAAGGAGGCAATTTATGAAGAAATACGAAGTAACTGTAATAGCCATTGGTGAAATGGCCCAAAAATTCTTTAGTCAAAAAATCATGGTATTGTTTACAAAAAAAGAAATGCCCTTAGAAATGAAAGATATATCAATAATGCACAGCGGTGGTAAGCTTTTTGAAGACATCAAAACAGGAGACAGACTATACCTTGGAGATAGGGCCTATATTGTTACAGCAATAGGAGAAAAAGCTAATAACAATCTAAGACGAATGGGGCATGCATGTCTAAAATTTGATGGAAAACCAGCTCCGGAAATGCCCGGTGATATACACTTAGAAGGTACCGAGCCATTGACCGTAGATCTGGGTGAAAAAATAATTATTGAAAGTGTACGGTAATCCGAAACATTAGATAATATAAGGAGCATCACCATGCTAAATATCAATACCGGACTTAGAAAACTTGATGAAAGCGGAGAAAAAATCAATGTTGGTCTTATTGGTGTAGGGCAAATGGGTAGGGGAATCGTGACTCAGGTATTTAAAATGAAGGGTATGAATATACCTATTATAGCCAATAGGAGTGTAGATAGGGCAAAAGCAGCATTTCAGTCTGCAGGTGTCGATTGTAAAGATATTTATGTGACCAACACCGTATCTGAAGCTGAAAACGCAGTAAAGAGCGGTAAATATGTAGTAACCGAAGATTTTGAAGTTGTAACAAAGGTATTGCCGGTTGATGTAGTAATTGAAGCTACGGGTGTGCCGGAGATTGGGGCTCATACCGCGCTAAAATCCATATATAATGGAAAACACATTGTCATGTTAAATGTGGAAACTGATGTGACTGTAGGTCCAATGCTTAAACGAATGGCAGACAGCGCCGGGATTGTATATACCGTCTCTGCCGGTGATGAACCGGGTGCTATCAAAGAGTTATATGATTTTGCCGATGCTGTGGGCTTTAAAGTCATTGCCGTTGGTAAGGGTAAGAACAATCCAGTAAACAGGGATGTAACTCCGGATACCATGAGGCAAAAAGCTGAGGAGAAAAGGATTAATCCCCGAATGCTTACATCATTTGTAGATGCTACCAATACAATGATAGAGCTTACGGCAGTATCCAATGCTCTGGGCTTTGTGCCTTCCCAAAGGGGCTTGATTGGGCCTAAGGCTGCATTAAAAGATCTTCCGAAACTCTTTAGTTTGAAAGCACAGGGTGGAATTTTGGACAGATATGAGGTAGTGGATTATGTCCTTGGGATAGCTCCAGGAGTTTTTGTTATTGTTACTTCTGACCATCCGGTAATAAAGGAAACAATGGCTTATGTTTCGATGGGAGAAGGTCCGAATTATGTTTTATTCAGGCCATACCATCTGGTGTGTATTGAAACGCCCCTTTCGGCAGCCAGAGCATTTTTATATGGTGAACCTACAATTGCTCCGGCGGGAGCACCGGTTTCAGAAACGGTGGCTGTAGCCAAAAGAGCTCTGAAAGCCGGGGAGCATCTAGATGGTATTGGCGGATATACAGTATATGGTGTTATCGATACGGCAGAGAACGTCCGTAAGGAAAATGCCCTCCCCATTGGTTTAATCAATGACAAGACAATCCTAAAAACTGACGTAAAAAAAGGTGATACAATAAGCTATGATATGGTAAAGCTGGATGAAGACTCTATTGTTTTACAGCTACGGCGGATGCAGGATAAATTATTCTAAAAGTAAGGATAGTTAACGAAAGGTCTTAAAAAGTGGTGAAGTGAGGTGTAACAAAATGACCTCCAGAATGAAAGCCGAACTTTTTTGCCTGCATTGTAACAAGGATACTTCCCATACGGTCACCTATGTGGGAAAAACCCTAAAAAGCATAAAATGTGCCGAATGTGGGAGCGAAATTGAAATAAGACGTGAAAAACTTATCGGAAACTATGCAGTGGATTTTATCGAGCGCATTCTCACAAAACCCTATAGGATGACTCGTGAACTTGAGAAAGACTTGACCAAGTTTATATTGTCATTGCCAATAAGAATCATAACAAAACCTTACCGAATTGCAAAAGAAGTGGGTGAAATGATTAAAAAAGAACAAGGTTGATTGAGGGGGTTAACATGATAAAAGGAATTGCAGCATCACCTGGAATAGAAATTGGGAAAGCCCATGTCATAAAGCCTCAGCAGGTTAACATCAATATAAGGACTATTGCCGAAGAGGATTTAGAAAGAGAAATAAAGAGACTTGAAGAGGCTATTGATTCTTCCAAGTCACAGCTTAAACAGATTAAAGAAAAAGCGGAAAAGGAATTGGGTGCCGATAAGGCTGAAATATTCGGTGCACATTTAATGGTACTTGAAGATCCGGTTTTTCTGGATGAGATAGTATCCAAAATCAAAACAGAATCAATTACGGCAGACAATGCAGTATCCCAAGTTGTAAAAAATTATATCGAGATATTTAACAACATGGAAGATGAGTATATGAAAGAAAGGGCTGCCGATATAAAAGATGTAGGGGAAAGAATAGTAAAAAATATTTTAGGCGTTTCTACCGATAGCTTTGTTTTTTCTGAAAAGGTTATTATTATAGCCAAAGATTTGACACCTTCAGATACAGCCCAAATGGACAAAGATAAAGTCCTTGCCTTTGCTACAGACATGGGAGGTCGCACTTCTCACACGGCCATAATGGCCAGGTCCTTGGAAATACCGGCAGTGGTGGGCTTAGTCAATGTAATGGATCAAGTTCAGGATGGAGATCTTATTGTCATAGATGGCAATAAAGGGATGGTATATATAAATCCTGATGAATTCGTTTTGAAAGAATATGAATCGTTAAAACAAGATTACTTGGAGTACCGGAAACAATTGAAGAAATTAAAAGACTTACCAGCCGAGACCAGTGACAAATTACGACGGGTGGAACTTTCCGCCAACATCGGGACACCACAGGATGTGAAAGGCGCTCTTGAAAATGGAGCAGAAGGTGTAGGCCTTTATCGCACAGAGTTTTTATACATGGATCGGGAAGCACTTCCGACGGAGAAAGAACAATTTGAAGCTTACAAAGAAGTAATTGAAAAAATGGCTCCAAGACCTATTATTATAAGAACACTCGATATCGGTGGAGACAAGAAACTTTCCTACCTTGAAATGCCTGAAGAACTCAATCCATTCCTGGGGTGGCGCGCCATTCGCATGTGTCTTGACAGGCCTGAGATATTCAAGACCCAGCTCAGAGCAATTTTACGGGCCAGTATCTATGGAAATGCAAAAATTATGTATCCAATGGTTTCAGGTTCTGAAGAAGTTCGCAGGGCTAACTCCATATTAAGCGAGGCGAAACAGGAACTAAAGACTGAGGGTATTTCCTTTGACGAAAACCTTGAAGTAGGTATAATGGTAGAAATACCATCAGCAGCAGTTACAGCGGATATTCTAGCTAAAGAAGTGGATTTTTTCAGTATCGGAACCAATGACCTTATCCAGTATACCCTAGCGGTGGATCGCATGAATGAACATATATCCCATTTATATGAGCCCCTTCACCCGGCGGTATTGCGGCTTATCAAAAACGTTATCGATGCTTCTCACAATGCCGGCAAGTGGACGGGCATGTGCGGTGAAATGGCTGGAGATACATCGGCAACAGCCATCCTACTAGGTATGGGCTTGGATGAATTCTCCATGAGTGCATCTTCCATACCTCAAGTTAAAAAGATAATCCGCTCCCTTACCTATGAAGAAGCAAAACAAATTGCCCAAAAGGCCCTTTCCATGGATAAACCGGAAGAGATAAGAAACATGGTGGAGCAAAAAATGAAAAAGATTAGTTAGGCATCTATAAATGTATAAAAATAAGGATAGACTAATAAATAAATACAAAGCTCTATCCTTATTTTTGCGCATTAAATGCATTCAAAAAAGGTGTATCCGCGAATTTTCTGCATCTAAAATATCGTTCCTCTCAAAATCGGAATAATTTTATTTTCCAGGGACAATATAAAACCGAGGTGAGTTTATGGGGAAAAAAACGAAACAACCAACCTTAATGAGAAGCTCAAAACTTACCATAACAAGATGAAATCAATGTTGAAGACCAATATTTCAATCACGGGAATTAGAATTAACAGCATGATATCCGTGATTTTTATTTTTAAAAATAGAATGATCGATAAATATCATCCGCTGCTATTTGTTTTAGCGAATTAAATGAAGTATAATTAACGACAGGTGGTGTATATGTCGATTTTACAATATGCGAATCAAATGCTATACTCTTACGGATATTATGGCCTTTTTATTATCCTGTTGTTTGAGGGTTTGGGCCTTCCGTTACCTATTCAGCTTGCATTTATGGCAACCGCTTATCTTATCCACATCGATACTATGTCTATATTGCCGGTGATTGCCATTGCAACTGTGGGCAATTTATCGGGTAATATCATCGCATATTATTTGGGCTACTATGGTGGAAAACCAATTTTTGAGAAGATAAACCGGTTTCTTAGAATAAAGAGTGAAGATATAAATAGAATTAAAGAGTGGTTTGATAAATATGGAAGCCTTACCAACATGGTCAGTCGTTGGATAGGGATTACCAGAACTCCTGCAATATGGGCGGCAGGTCTTTTCAAGATAGACTTTTTTTCCTATGCTTTATTTTCTTTTATCGGAGACTTATTGTGGACTGTTTTTTGGGTGGAGTTGTTTACCAGGGCACATCCCAGCCTAAATTGGTTTTTATCGTTGTCATTTGAATACAAGGTATTAGGTCTAATATCGCTTTTTATTCTTGTTTATATTTCATGGCGGTTGTTTTATAAGATATTCAATAATAAAAGTACATAAACATGTCATATACCTTGTGAAAGAAGAAAGTTAGGCCTATAATAAACTCAAGAACTGAATATGTCTTTTTCAATCAGGTGCCGTGAGGTTAAAAGGGAATCAGGTGAAAGTCCTGAGCGGTCCCGCCACTGTAATTGGGGATAAACTGCTATACCACTGGGAAACCGGGAAGGTGCAGGGAATATGATCCGAGAGCCAGGAAACCTGCCTGTTGATGAAGTACTAGCCTTCGGAAGAAAGGGGGTGTACTGTTACACGGTGACAACCCGGTTTTCCAAAAGGAGGCCGGGTTATTTTAATATACCGGAAAAGGGGTAAGAATAAAAAATGAAGAATAGGTTAAAAATTATAAATTCAGTTTTAGTTATTCTGTTTATAGCCTTATTAGTAGTCGGTTGTAATAACGAGTCTAAAACACAGGAACCGAATGGCCCAAAAAAATTGACTAATGGTTTATTCCCCATGACAGTGACAGACCAAATGGGAAGAGAAGTAACAATTGAAAAATCGCCGGAAAGAATAGTTTCGCTGGCACCGAGCAATACGGAAATATTATATGCGCTAGGCCTTGAGGAAAAAATTGTAGGTGTTACCGATTATTGTGATTATCCTGAAGCAGCTAAAAGCAAAGAAAAGATCGGAGGTTTCTCGGAGCCCAATATCGAAAAGATAGTATCACTTGAACCGGATTTGGTACTGGCCACCAATATGCACCAAAAACCCGTAGAAGAGTTGGAAAAGTTAAATATAACGTCAGTGGTTCTTGACCCAAAAGACTTCGATGACATGTTCGCCAGTATAGAAATCATAGGAAAGGCCACGGGCCATCAAGATGAGACAATTACATTAGTGAAAGAATTAAAAGAAAGAACAAAAAACGTGGAGGATGCAGTAGCGAAAATTCTAACGGATAAGCAGCCGAAGGTTTACTATGAGTTATGGCCGACACCAATCACC
>CAZFME010000007.1:0-2794 GCA_964520055.1 uncultured Clostridia bacterium | reverse complement strand
CCGGAGGCGAAAATATAGCAAAAGATTCAAAAAAGGCTTATCCCCAGTACAGTCAGGAAATGATTGTGGTTAAAAACCCGGATATAATTATTTTCTCCCACCACGGTTCCAGTAACCAGTCCGTAGAGGATATACTTACCCGCCAAGGCTGGGAAAGTATCAGTGCAATAAAGAATGAAAAGGTCGTATATCTTGATGAGAATTTGGTTCAGAGAGCTACACCCAGACTGGTAGACGGTCTTGAAAAGTTTGTGAAGATAATACATCCGGAATTATTCAAATAATTGTTAAGTGACATTAGCGGGTGTAGGATAATACCCGTAGCTCAGCTTTTTTTAAGAAGGAGAGGGCACCATGGCCGGTAAGTCGCTTAAAAACATCAGAAGTTACAGGATATATATTATTGTTGCAATTGGAGTAGTAATTGGTTGTATTTTGGCCCTAGGTGTGGGAGCTGTAAGTATTCCACCCGTTAAGGTTTTCAAAATATTACTTAATCGATTGCCCTTTTTAGCCGGTAAGATATCCGAAAACTGGACACCAACCGATGAGACCATTGTATTACAACTTAGGTTTCCTAGAATTATTTTGGCATTCCTGGTAGGAGCTGAGCTTTCCGCAGCAGGGGTTATATACCAGGGGGTTTTTCGAAATCCCATGGCTGATCCGTATATAATAGGGGCAGCCTCCGGGGCATCTCTTGGTGCCTCGTTGGGTATCCTGCTTTTTCCCGGTATGAGGTTTCTAGGAATAGGTTCAATACCCTTTTTTGCTTTTATAGGTGCAGCAGGGACCATACTACTAGTCTACAGTCTTGCAAGTATTGGTGGGCGAACATATTCCTTTACACTGCTTCTTTCAGGTGTAGCTGTCAGTAGTTTTATTTCCGCCCTTGTCTCCTTTTTTATGTATTTCAGTGATGAAAAACTTCACCAGATATATTTTTGGTTATTGGGCAGCTTTTCCTCACAAGGATGGAACGAAGTCTACCTTAACTTACCTTATGGTATTGCCGGTTTCATTCTGGCATATTGGAACCTTAGGTCCCTTAATATACTGCAATTGGGGGAAGAAACCGCATTTTTTACCGGAGTTGACACGGAGAGGGTGAAAAAAACCACTTTGGCAGCAGCATCCTTACTTACAGCAGCTGCAGTTGCCGTCAGCGGTGTAATCGGGTTTGTGGGACTAATTATTCCACATATCACCCGGGTCATCATTGGGCCTGATTACAGGCAGTTGTTTCCCCTTTCTGCTCTCGTCGGTGGACTATATTTGATGTTGGCAGATACTCTGTCCCGGGTTATTATAGCACCCACGGAACTGCCGGTAGGTATATTGACAGCTCTATTCGGCGGTCCCTTTTTCATATATTTGCTATTTCAGAAAAAAAACAAGGATTACAGGATTTAAAAAGGAGAAGAAGATGAAATCTATTTTTATAACCGGAGGAGCCAGGAGTGGGAAAAGTCGATTTGCTGAAAAAGAGGCATTAAAAAGAGGCGGCAAAGTAGTATATATCGCTACAGCCCAGGCTTTGGATGAAGAAATGGCCCACAGAATAAGGATTCACAAAAAGAGAAGGCCTGACAACTGGATAACTGTGGAGGAACCTCGATACTTGTCCAAGGTGCTCAAAGAAATCAGGACAGACGAAAAATATGATGGTTGTGATATCATTTTGATCGACTGTATGGCACTTTTGGTTTCAAATTGGCTGTCCTTGGAAAGGGCTGAGAATTCAAAAACCTGGGATGATTTGAGAGCTGACCTTTTGAATGAAGTTAAGGCCATGGTGGATGAAATGAGAAAAATGAGACAATCCTTCATAATCGTATCCAATGAAGTAGGCCTGGGTTTGGTGCCCGAGTATCCACTTGGTCGGCTATATAGGGATTTACTGGGTGAAGTCAACCAGATTGTGGCAGCTGCCGCTGATCAGGTTTTATTCATGGTTTCCGGATTGCCCATGAAAATGAAATAGGGATTTTGGGAAAGGATGAGACTTTTGTTGGGGAAAGCAGTCTGTCCTGCCAGCTGTGGGGAAATTGTGCAGGGAACAATTGATGATTGCAATTTTTTAGTGACTTGTCCCATAGCACTTTATACCCAAGTAACGGTTCGCTTGGATTATAATGTGAATAAACCTTCTGATTACAGCGGACTTGATCATAGTAAGACAATTCAGGCTGTAGAAAAAACCCTGATATATTTTGGGATGGAGGATTTTAAACCCCATGTCTCGGTAGAATCCAATATTCCTTATGGAGTGGGGCTTTCATCCAGCACGGCGGATATTACGGCTGCGTGCCTTGCCACGGCTCAAGCACTGGGTGAAAGGATATCCGACGATGTCATAGCAGATATAGCTCTTTCCATTGAGCCCAGTGACGGTATAATGTACCCAGGTGCCATGCTTTTTGATCACATCAACGGCCAATGGCGAAAAAGTTTGGGTCAGCTGCCGGAAATGGATGTGTATATAATTGATACGGGAGAACAGGTGGATACCCGGCAATTTAACAATATGAAGGATTTAAAACTAAAGAACCGGCAAAAGGAGCCGGCGGTAAGACAGGCCATCGACTTAACTTTAAAGGCCTTTGAGAAAGGTGACGTAAAGCTTTTAGGTGAGGCCATGAAAACAAGTGCCGTTGCTCACCAGTCCATACTTTATAAACCATATTTATCGGATATTATTGACCTAGGTGACAAATACTGTGCTGTCGGAGTAAATGTGGCACACAGCGGATCGGTAATGGGTGTCTTTTTTAAAAAAGGACATATTGTATCC
>CAZFME010000006.1:0-41455 GCA_964520055.1 uncultured Clostridia bacterium | reverse complement strand
GAAGGCAGAAAAGAAAGCTTGCTTGACAAACCGTATCAAAAACATTGTAAAAAAATAGACGATTGCAAAAGAAATGAAGACCCTTATGTCAAGCTGGCCCGTCACACCTTAGAAACTTATGTGAAGGAAGGGAAAATACCGAGGCTGCCTGAAGAATTGCCCGAAGGAATGATTTCCTCAAAGGCGGGAGTTTTTGTCTCAATAAAAAAACAGGGAGAACTTCGGGGATGTATAGGAACATTTCTACCTACCCGAAAAAATATCGCCGAAGAAATTCAAAGAAATGCAATCAGTGCCGGTTGTGAAGACCCCAGATTTTATCCGGTAAAACCTGCTGAACTGCCGGAGCTAGAGTATTCCGTAGATATACTTACAAAACCTGAAGCTATTGATTCTACCGATAAGCTGGACCCTAAAAGATACGGTGTCATTGTGAGAAAAGGCTATCGGTCGGGGCTTTTACTGCCTGATTTAGAAGGTGTCGATACGGTTAAGGAACAGATGAGGATAGTACTTACGAAAGCCGGTATAAGGCCTGATGAAGATTATGAGTTGGAAAGGTTTGAAGTGATTAGGCATTTTTAACAGGGTGCTCACACCATTTCCTCAATGCGGTATTTTTTATCCATATACATATCCATATCCAGATCAATGTAGTTATCGTCTATACGAACTACCGGCATGGACGGGTTGTGAGGCGGCAAATATACAATTTCACCAATTTGGCCGGTATTCATTCTAACTTTAGACCCAAGATAATAATAAGCTATATTTGAGAGAAAGGTTATCATTATCTTAGTATCAAAATGTCCTAGACCAATCTTTTGAAACTCTCTGAAGGTATCAAAAGGTGTAATCTTTCTTTTATAAACCCGATCTGAAGTCATTGCATCATACACATCGGCAATAGAAATGATTTTTGTATAAAGGTGGATTTTATTTCCTATTACCCCGAAGGGATAGCCTTTTCCATCTTCCCGTTCATGATGCATTAAAATAACCTGCCGGACATCATGCCTTAATCGGGAGATATTTTTTGACATGTTATAACCGACGATTGTATGTTTTTTTATGCAATCAAACTCATAAGGGAGCAATTTTCCTCTTTTATTTAATATATTACTCGGTATTCGAGCTTTGCCTAAATCGTGAAGAATACCGGCAGCAATAACGTGCTGGGTTTGTTCGGGGGAAAGCTCCAGCCATTTGGCGATCAACATGCCGTAAATGGCAACGTTAAAACTGTGTACGTATGTATATTCATCGGCCTTTTTAAGTTCATTGATGCACTTTAATACATCAAATGGGCTTTCGCTTTTGGTAAATATAAAATCAGAGGTTTGCTCAATCTCTTGATAAGGTATTTTCTTGCCGGCGGCAAGATTATGTAGTATTGTTTTTGTTGAATTTAAGGATTTATAATATGTTTCCATTAACTCATCAGTGGTTATCGCACTTTCTTTTTTTGCATCTGTAGGATATACATATATTTGGTAAATTCCGTGGTTTATTAACCGGTTTAGAATATATGAGTTAATCATGGTGTTTTTTGGTAGAAGCAAAATACCTCGATTTGTGACGATGTCCTCAGCTACTACTAGCCCATCATGGCAATCATCGAGCCCTATGAGTTCTTTCGGTGGTGATATATTTGAGACAGTTTTTTGCACATTACAGGCCTCCCCCTCGAGCATTAAAAATGGACACTTTGAAGGAATACTTTTATTGTTAAATTCTACATTAAATGACAAATACCTTCTGAATATACTATATTTTATAGTAACTATGCCAACAGGGCAACAGTTTAAGTAAAAATATAGGCAAAAAGGCTATAAAAAATGTCAATTTGTTTTCCAGAGTAGCCTAAAACATGCTTATCCTGTATAATAGTTTTGAAAGAAAAAAAGATGTTGATTTATTGTATACATGTGTTATAATTATACGATATAAACGCATAAAAATAATATACTTTTAAATAAACTTGGGGTGAAGGTTATGAAAGCAGGCATATATAAATCTATAGTGGTTAAAGTGGGAACGACAACACTGGTCCATAAAAACGGCAAACTTAACTTAGTAGGAATGGAAAAATTGGTCAGGGTAATATCAAACATTAAAAACAGCGGTAAAAATGTCGTACTGGTTACCTCGGGAGCTGTAGGAACAGGGGCCGGAAGACTCGGAATTAAAGGGAAAAGTGATATCAAGATAAAACAGGCTTTAGCGGCGGTGGGACAGGGTATTTTAATGCAGTTTTATGAAAAGCTGTTCTTGGAATACGGTATCATTGTAGCCCAGATATTGCTTACCAGAGATGATTTGGAAAAGGGAATACGGCGCCAGAATGCCCTAAATACTCTTACCACTCTTTTCGAATTCGACGTTATCCCCATAGTAAATGAAAATGACACGGTGGCAGTAGAGGAAATCGTATTCGGAGACAACGATACCTTAGCAGCGGTAGTGGCAAAGCTCATTCATGCGGACCTTCTAGTTCTTCTTTCAGATGTGGACGGTCTATATACATTGCCACCTCATGAACCGGGAGCAAAGAAAATATCTTATGTCAAGAAAATTACACCGGAGATTGAGGCAATAGCCGAAGGGACTTATTCGGCTTTTGGCACGGGTGGTATGCACAGCAAAATAAATGCGGGCAAGATAGCCACTCGGGCGGGAATTGCCATGGCAATCATAGATGGAGAAAATCCGGCAGATATTTATAAAATATTGGATGGGGAGAACTGTGGAACATTTTTTGAACCGCAAAGGCAAATACCATTATCAAAAAAAACATGTGATATAATGGAGTGATTTTGCTTGGGTACGATTTTGGATATGGCAAGAAAAGCAAGGGAAACATCTTACAGGATTGCCGGCATTTCAACGACAGTTAAAAATGATGCCCTCGAAATGATGGCAAAAGCCCTGGAAGAAATGAAAGTTGAGATAATTGAAGCCAACAAAAAGGATCTTGAGGAAGCCCGCAAAAAAGGTTTAAAAGAAGCATTGATAGAACGGCTTATGCTGAACGATACAAGAGTGGACGGCATGATAAAGGGGCTTTCAGATCTTTTAGACCTTCCCGATCCTGTAGGAAAAGGGACTGTAATTAAACGACCCAATGGCCTTACTTTATTAAAACAAAGGGTGCCTTTAGGGGTAATTGGCATAATATATGAGTCAAGACCCAATGTGACCTCCGATGCAGCAGGACTTTGTCTAAAAACGGGTAACAGCGTTATCCTTAGAGGCGGATCTGAAGCCATTAATTCAAACAAAGCCATAGTCACGGCACTGCGTGTAGGACTTGAGAAAGCAAATCTTCCCCCATCTTGCATACAATTGATAGAAGATACGGACCGGGAGAGGATTCAAGAGCTTTTTAAGATGAGAGATTATATTGATGTTTTAATTCCCAGAGGCGGTGCGGCGTTAATAAAAAATGTAGTGGAAAATTCTCAAATACCGGTGATAGAAACCGGAGAAGGTAATTGTCATATATATGTAGATGAATTTGCCGATCTGGGTATGGCAAAAAATATTCTAATAAATGCCAAGACCAGCAGACCTTCGGTATGTAATGCAGTTGAGAAACTGTTGGTACATGAAAAAGTGGCGTCGGCGTTTTTACCGGAGACACTTAAAGAACTACAAGACTTGGGAGTAGAAATCAGGGGCTGTAGCAAGACACAGGAAATTTACTCCGATGTTATACCAATGAAAGAAGAAGACTGGTCTACGGAGTATCTGGACATGATTCTAGGTGTTAAAGTAGTAGATAGCATGGACGGAGCTATTGAGCATATCAATCGATTTGGGACATATCACTCTGAGGCTATTGTTACAACGGATTATGCAAGGGCGAATCTGTTTCTCTCAAGAGTGGATGCGGCCTGTGTATATGTCAATGCATCAACACGATTTACCGACGGTGGTGAATTCGGCATGGGAGCGGAAATAGGCATCAGCACACAAAAGCTCCACGCTAGAGGGCCCATGGGCCTGGAAGAACTGACAACCGTAAAATATTTAATTCTGGGGAGTGGGCAGATACGGTAAACTTCAAACAAAGCATGCTGTTTACAATGGTGTATTGTGTTTTATACTAAAACTAAGGGAAATCCGATGTGCATATTTGATAAATTTAGGCCATTGGCATATGCTGGTGGCTTTTTTACTCGTCTATTATGTCAGGTAGCAACTTATTGATCTTGCAATAATCTTGTATTTAAAGATATAATGTAATTGTGAAAAAGGCAGTACTTTTGTCGAAAATTTAACAATTATAAGAAAAACAGAGAAGATACGGTGATAATAGATTATGAGGAGGTCAAAGGCGGCTTCATTTAATAGTGAGATAGGCCGTCAATTTAATATGAAAGAAGCCATGTATTACAATAAAAACGGTGACGGTAGCGTAGTATGTCGTTTATGCCCCCATCACTGCAAAATTGCTCCGGGGCGTACAGGCATTTGTAAAGTCAGGAAAAATATCGATGGTAAATTGTACTCAATCAATTACGGTAGAGTTTCATCTGGGGCGATGGATCCAATAGAAAAAAAACCTCTGTATCATTTTTACCCCGGTAGCGCGATTTTTTCCGTCGGGAGTATAGGATGCAATTTCAGGTGTAAATTCTGCCAGAACTGGCAAATTGCTCAACTTACCGAAATTCCAACTGATGAAATATCGGCAAAGGAATTGGTAGATGCGGCCAAACGGCAAAAAAACAATATTGGTATAGCCTATACCTATAATGAGCCGACAATATGGTATGAATATATAATAGAATGTGCCAAACTGGCCCAACGTGAAGGCCTGAAAAACGTTCTCATCACCAATGGGTTTATTGAAAAAGAACCGTTACGGGAAATCCTGCCTTATATTGATGCCATGAATATCGATGTAAAGGCCTTCCACGAAGATTTCTACAAGGACATGGTATCAGGTCGGCTTTCTCCGGTAAAGCAAACTGTAAAAGAAGCCCAAGCCCAATGTCACATAGAAATAACCACTCTTATCATACCCGGTATGAATGACAGTGATGAAGAGATACAAGCTCTTTCCAAGTGGATATCATCCCTAAGAAAGGATATACCCCTTCACCTTACTCGGTATTTCCCCAATTACAAGCTGGGTGCTCCGCCCACCCCCGTAGAGAGGATACAAAAGGCACGAGATATAGCAATGAAATATCTCGACTATGTATATACTGGCAATATGGTAGATAAAACAGGCAATAACACTTACTGCCCGGTATGTGGCAAGCTCATTGTAAAAAGAACGGGATATGGGATACAAATGGAGGTGAAAGATAAAAAATGTCCAGAGTGTGGGAAATTTATTGCTTTATTATAACAAAAAAATAAAAGCCGTTATGTCTATTTCCCGGGAAATGTAGTTTGTGGTGTCGAAGTATAGTGTAATATTTAATAATGGGGGTTAGAGGCAATGACATTACCTGAAAATCAAATAAGAAGGTTTTTCAGGCATATTATCATGCCTGAAATTAGCGGCCCGGGGCAAAAAAAGCTTATAGAGTGTTGGGTAGAGGTTTATGCGATATCTGTTGAAGAAATCATGCCTTTGCTCTACTATTTGACAGCGGTCGGAATCGGCAAAATATCATGTAACTTTGTAAACGGCTTTGGTTTTGAAAAACTGGTACATAACTTGAAAGATATAAATCCCGACGTCATTATTATAGAATCTTTCCATCAGGATTCCAAGGTAATGGACCAATTTTTATCGAAAACCCCTGATGGTTTTCGGGTAAAAATAATTATGGGTGACAAGGACTTCATATCTGATAATATTCAACTACAGCACAAAGCGAATGTTCAAATTCCGGTTATAACTGCTGTAATAAGCCCTTGGCAAGGGGTGTTACATGTATTGAAAGGACGGGAAAGTTGCGATTTTAATTTCTTAAAGATAGATGATTCAATTAAGAGTGGACAAAAATGCCTCGCATCCGAAGGGCTGGTTTTATCGTCCTGCTTCATGGGTGCTTTGGTTGTTATAGAGGTTATTAAAAATTGTTTAAATATTGGAAAAACTTCGGACAGACCGTTATTTTACGATTTAATGTCCATGACTTTTACAAGAGAGAGAAACGGTGATTTTCAGGTCTATGAAGATTCAAGACAGCTTAAGCCACTTAGAAAAAAACTTTCTGATGCCAAGGTATTGATTGTAGGTGCAGGAGGCTTGGGTTCACCCGCTGCCTTTGCCTTAGCATCAATAGGAATTGGCACCGTAGGTCTGGTGGATGGTGATCGTGTTGAATTGACTAATCTCAATCGGCAAATTCTGCATGCAACTTCCAGAATAGGCATGCCTAAAGTTGAATCAGCCCGATATTTTTTAAGAGAATTGAATCCCTCGATAAATATAACTACTTACTGCATAAACCTAACAAAACAGAATGCCATGGACTTGATAAAGGATTACGATGTTATTATTGCCGGTCTGGACAACCTTCCATCTCGGTATCTTTTAAATGATGCTTGTTTTTTTATTGGTAAACCCCTTGTAGAGGCCGGAGTATTGAGATTTAATGGCATGGGCCGTACTATTTTGCCAAAATACGGACCATGTTATCGATGCATATTTCCCGAAATGCCACCTCAGGGTAGTATCCCTTCATCTTTGGAATCAGGGATTCTTGGAGCTGTGCCTGGTGTCATGGGATTTATGCAGGCTGTTGAGACAGTAAAAATACTAGGTGGTGTAGGCAAACTTTTAAAAAATCATCTGCTTCTATTTGAAGCATTGGACATGGAATTTCGAGTTCCAAGTTTTCGGAAAGATCCCCGCTGTCCTTTATGTGGCAAAAAGCCAACCATAACTGCTCTACTGGACTAACTTTTTTAAAACCCAATTTAACTTTAACAACATAAACCCTAACAATTTGGAGTATACCAAAATAAGGTTTTTAGGGACTAGAAAAGTTTTCCATTGACAACAATCTTAAAAAAGTATAAAATATTAATTACAGTTAACGTTAAAGTAAACTAATAAAACCTACCAACCCCCAAACCATTTCAATTAATTTCTAAAATTAACTTCTATAGAGGAGATTTAAATGAAGAGAGCGGTAACGCTTAAAGATCTAGCCGAAAGGCTAAATACAAGTGTAACTACCATTTCCAAAGCATTGAATGATCACTCGGATATTTCTGAAAACAGAAAGCGTGAAATAAAAAGACTTGCAGAAGAAATGAATTATATTCCAAATGCAATGGCAAAAAATCTAAGAAGTCAAAAGACAAACTTCGTAGGATTAATTATAGGAGATAATTCAAATCCTTATTTCTCTCGGATAGTAAAAGGTGTTGAAGAAAGACTTACAACTGAAGGTTACCACACGTTAGTTTTCAATAGCAGTGAGAATCCTGCTAAAGAAATCGAATTCATCAATGAATTGAGAAGCTTGAATGTTGCAGGAGTAATTATAACACCTGCCGCGGGGAATCAAGAAAGCTCAAAGTTACTGCAAAAGTTTGGCATACCTTATGTTCTCGTAAATAGGTATATTAATAAGAATACAGATAATTATGTTATTGTTGACGATGAAAAAGCAGCATATTTAGCATCAAAACATTTAACAAAATATAAACACGAAAAGATCTTTTACTTAAACTTTATCGATAAAGTTTCAACGGCAAGAGAGAGATTACGTGGATATAAAAAGGCTTTAAAAGCAAGTGGTATTTCCCCTAAGCAGGATTGGGTCATTAATGGGTGTGTAAACCAAACAGACGGATATAAAATTATGAAAAATTTGCTTGATAAATACGAGTTACCGTTTTCAGTATTATGTTATAGTGACTATATTGCGCTAGGTACCATCAGGGCTATAAATGAACGAGATATAAAAATGCCTGATGAAGTTGCTATCATGGGCATAGACGATATTGATATAGCATCTTTCATACGTCCCAAGCTAAGTACAGTACATATCCCTATAGGCGAATTAGGCCGTAAGAGTGCAGATATTCTAATGGATATTATTAGCGAAAAAGATAACCCTATTATGCGTCAAGTTATATTACAACCAAGTATTGTAATTAGGGATACAGCTTGATATATATCATACAATATTTATTTGATTTTATTTTTCTTTTACTTTAACGTTAAAGTAAAATTTACCATTATAGAGTTAGGGAAATTTAATAAATAAACAAAAAAGGAGACGTAGAAAATGAGCGGTAAAAAAATCAGGTTGGCGCTTGTTGGCGTCGGTAATTGTGCAGCTTCTCTTGTTCAAGGCATTCATTATTATAAAACTCAGGAAATTGCTGAAGAAGCAGGAGGGTTAATGCATTTTGATTTAGGTGGATATAAACCAAATGATATTGAGGTAGTTGTTGGATTTGATGTTGATTCAAAAAAGATAGGTAAGGATGTAAGTGAAGCAATATTAATACCTCCAAATTGCACCTACAAAATATGTGATGTTCCGTTTCTAGATGCTCCTGTTGTAAAAGGGCCAGTTCTTGATGGAGCTCCAGAACACCTGAGGCACTATTACGGAAAAGATTATTTTGTTATAGGCAATGAACCGGAGGTTGATGTAGAAAAAGTCTTAAAGGATTATAAAGTAGATATTATTTTAATTAATTTGCCAACAGGATCATACAATGCCACTAGACATTATGTGAAAGCAGCTTTTGCAGCGAAATGTGGAATAGTTAATGGTATACCAGAATTAATAGCAAGTTGTCCAGAAATATCTGAAGAGGCAAAAAAAGCGGGTGTACCCATAATTGGAGACGATTGGAAAAGCCAGATAGGTGCTACGATAGTCCATAGAGCGTTAGCAAAGCTTTTTGAAGATAGAGGCATTAAAATAACAAAATCATATCAATTAAATTATGCCGGAAATACTGACTTTATTAATCTTGTAATGCGTGGTGAAACCAAACATCTTACTAAACATGATGCGATTACAAGCATATTAAAGAATGATATTCCCATTGCACCCGGATTTGCTTTTGTTGATAATCAGGATGATGTAAAAACAGCGTGTATCCAAATTGAAGGGAAAAAATTTGGTGGTGCTCCAGTAAAATTAGAACTTAAACTTGAAGTGGTAGACAGTCCTAACTCAGCAGGTGTAAGCATAGATGCAGTACGCTGTTGCATGATTGCCATGGATAGAGGTGAAGCAGGAGCAATAGTTGCGCCATCTTCGTACTTCATGAAACATCCCCCCGTACAATTTACAGACTCTGAATCAAGAGAAAAACTTGAAAAATTTATATCCGGGGAATAGGTAATAAAATTTACAAAGTAATGAGGTTTAAACATGCTGAATGGAAATATAAATATAGTTGTTATAGGAAATATCATAAAAGAAACTATTAAGTTTCCTGATAGGACTTTAGGGCCTGTACTTGGAAGTCCTGCAGCTTATTCAAGCCTAGTGATTGCAGCTTTAGGTAAAAAAGTAGGCCTGGTAACCCATTATGGAAGTGATTTAGAAGACGGTTTACTCCAACAGTTGGATATTGTTGATAAAAAAGGATTTATCAAATATCAGTATTCAACTACAAACATGCTAATATATAAGGAAAATGGCAGTAAATATGTTGAATTTTTACGAAAGGCACCTACAATAAAGTTCACTGATATTCCACAAGAATATATTAATGCAGAAATATTTTATATATGTCCTATGGACTACGATGTAGATATAGAAGTGATTCAAAAACTACACGACTTGGGGAAAACTGTAATTGTCGATCTTGGGGGTTATGGAGGAGCTACATCATCTAATCATTATAGTATACATGATGAACTTGGTAAAACTTGGATTAAAAATATTTGTTCTTATTCTACCATAATTAAATCTAGTCAAGAGGATTTACGTCATATAGCTCCAGGAATGACAGTAAGCGAAATAGTCGATTATTTTATTGGTCTTGGATCCAGATTATGTGTGGTTACCCTAGGCAGCAAAGGAAGCGTTTATAAAATCGCCGGGGAAGAGGAAGTTTATAACAATGCTTATAGTCATCCAAATCCATCAGAAAGCTTAAAATATGATTTTACCGGAGCAGGTGATTCTTTTGGTGCCGGTCTTACTGTGTCATATAGCGAAAATAAAAATATACAGGAAGCTGTTATATTTGGCAATGCGGTAGCCTCACTTGTTATTGAAAAATCAGGCGGGTGTGTGCTTAGCAGAATGCCATCATATGATCGCGTTGTTAACAGAATAAATGGGTTATCTTAATTAAAAAATAAAAGGAGGCCATTATCTATGGCAAAAATAGGTGTCGGTATTATTGGAGCGGGTTCTATAGCAGATATTGGACATTGTCCTTCGATTAGGGAATTGGAAAATGCCGAATTGATAGCTTTGTGTGACAACAACAAAGAAAATCTTGATAAGCTACAAAAAAAATGGGAACCAAAACGTGTCTATACAGATTATCATGACCTTATAAGAGACAAGGAAATACAAGTTGTTATCGTGGCCACGCCAAATTATCTTCATCATGAGCAAACTATTGCTGCTTTAAAAGAAAAGAAACATGTAATAGTTGAAAAGCCATTTTCATGTACGCATAATGAGGCATGGGATATGGTAAATACGTCAATATCTGAAGGTGTTCTGGTAATGGCAGGAACAAACCAGAGATTTTGGCTCCAGAATGAAATTGCACGAAAGCTGATAGATGAAGGATTTATCGGTGAGCCAAAAATGGGAAGATCTTCATTGCACGAAGCATGGGATTTATATCATGAGAAACTAGCTTTCACTCGTTTCCGTTCCGATCCAAAGCAAGCTGGAGCAGGGGCTCTATTCGACTTGGGGAGCCATCGTGTGGATTTACTTATGCACTTGATGGGAAGCACCCCAAAAAGGGTTTGCGGTATAGTAAAACGTCTTGGAACACCACAAGAATATACTATTTTAGATGATTCGTACTGGATAATGATTGAATTTGAAAATGGGGCTACGGGAGTAGTAAGTGGAGATAGATTTTCCCCTGCAGTTTCAAATATATCCGAAGTCTATGGAACAGAAGGCACAATATTCACTGGTTCTGAAGCTACAAACCCATTCCAGTCTGCACCGCTGGCTGTATATACTAATAAAGATTTTAGACAGGAAGAACTTCCTAAAATTGTAAGGGATTACAGATATCCACAACTATTTTGGTCTGAAGATATTATGACTGCTGATGGATTTGTTCCAAAGAGATGGGTACCTATTTATCCTCCTCGTGAATGGGCATATAAGCGTATGCTTAAACATTTTATCGACTCAATTGAAAAAGGTGTAGAACCAATAATAAAGCGTAAGGATTGTGCAATAGTCATGGATGTCCTTCTTGGAGCACTTAAATCAATGGAAACAGGCGGTTGGGTGGATGTTCCACTAACTGAAGATTACATTCCCCCTTTTTATAAAAATAAAAGTTAAATAAGGATTTGTTTGTCTACAAAGCACTTTATTAGGGCTAACTGTTTATTTTTTCTATTAATCCTTTTGGATAGTATTACATTTAAAAGTTGTATATTTAAGCAATTATGCTTAAATATAAAAACAATTTCGAAAAGGAGTGTTCGAAAGTGAAAAGATTTTTATCTTTATTGCTCGTTGTGCTATTAGTGGCTACTGTAATTGCTGGATGTGGGCAAAACAAACAACCTGCGGAAACACCTATCGAACAAGGTCAGGAAACATCAGAAAAGCCGGCTGAAAAGATTAAAATTGGGTTCAGTTTCCCTACGAAGAATAATGAGTTTTGGAAAAAAAGCTTGGACTTTGTAGAGTTTGCAGCAAAAGAGCTTGAAGTTGAAGTTATTGCACAGGATTGTGATAACAAACAAGAAAAACAAATTAATGATGTTGACAATATGATATCTGCGGGGATTAGCGGATTAGTTCTGGCTCCGCAGGACGCATCAGTATGCCCAGGTATAGTAAATAAATGTAAGGAAAAGGGTATCCCAGTAATGATAGCGGATAGATGGCCCGGAGATGAACTAAAAGCTGGGGTGGACTACCTAGGATTCATCGGTCCTAACGATGTACAGGCAGGGTATGATATTGCAATGGCACTTATCAATGGTGGGGCCAAAAACATAGTTGCAATAGGTGGATTTGCCGGCACATCAGTGGCTGAAGGTCGTAAAGAAGGTCTCATGAAAGCGATCGAGGAAAATAAGGATAAAGATGTAAAGTTGCTACAATATGAGGCTGCTGGTGAAAATATGGACCAAGGGGATAAAGCCCTGCGGAACATGTTACAGGCAAATAGCGATATTGACGGTGTATGGTGTTACAATGACTCACACGCACTTGCGTCAGTTAATATTTTAAAGGAAAAAAACCTGTTAAGCAAAGTTAAAGTCGGAGGTATGGACCTTTTAAATCCGGCTATAGAGTCCATTGAAAAAGGTGAATTGTATTTTTCAACAGGTGGCCATTACATGCAAACAGGATTTGCACTTATTATGGTGTATGATGCCGTAAATGGCAAGGATCCGACAGAATCTTTAGTAAAATTAAATTTACTTAATGTCACAAAAGATAACATCGATATATTCAAGTCTAAATATATTGAAAGCACGGCACCTGTAAATATCAAAGAAATGTCTAGAGTTTTCAATCCTGATGCTAAGACTTATTTTGAGCTAAGTCTGGATAACTAAACCATCCCATTTAGGGAAGGAGACGTTACAACAAAATTGTTGTAACGTCTCCAAATTATAAAACCCCAGAAAATTAGAATAAATAATAAGTAGAATTTAGGAGCGGATGGAATTGGAACCTATGATAGTAATCAAAGGTATTAAGAAATATTTTACCGGTACGAAAGCATTAGATTGGAACAAAGACGATACCATGGAAGTTTTTCCAGGGGAGATACATGGACTTGTTGGAGAAAATGGTGCAGGTAAATCCACGTTGGTGCAAGTGCTAATGGGGATACACAAAAGAACTGCGGGAGAAATATATTTAAATAATGAATTATTTGAATCTCACAATGCATTAGAAGCTGAAAAATATGGTGTTTCAATAATAATGCAGCAGCCGAATATATTACCAAACTTGACTGTTGCAGAAAACATTTTTATAGGGCGTGACAGTGAATTTAGAAATAGCGCGGGCCTTTTATTATGGAAGAAACAGAACCAGAAAGCGGCTGAACTGCTATTACGCTTAGGGTTTAATGATATAAAACCAAATGAAATACTGTCTAACCTTAGTTACGAAAATAGCAAAAAGGTTGAGATAGCAAGGGCTTTGTCCATTAATCCAAAAGTTTTATTAGTAGATGAAACTTCGGCTGCTGTTTCAATGGAATCAGCACAAAAACTGTATGAGCTTTTGATTGAGCAGAAAAAACAGGGCGTAGCAATAATCTATATATCTCATTTTATAGATGAAGTATATAAGCTTTGCGATAGAATAACAGTATTGCGCGACGGCAAATATATAAAAACAATGGAGGTCGCCGATACAACACCGGAATTAATTATTTCTAACATGGTAGGAAGAGATGTAACGCAAAGCAGTTATCGCAAAGATAATAGTATGTGTTCCAGTAATATACCAGTTTTCGAAATCAAAGGATTATCAAAAGGAGACATTTTTAAAGATATATCAATAACTATAAATAAGGGAGAAATTGTTGGTATTGCAGGAATAGGCGGATGTGGTTCAGAGGAACTTGGCAAAGCACTCTTTGGCAAAATTAAGGTTGACAGCGGAGAATTGATATATAAGGGCAAGAAAATAAATATAAATTCCCCGGTTAAAGCTTTGAATAAAGGCATCGGTTATATACCAAAAGACAGGGATCGTGATGGTTTAATACTTAAGTTTGATGTGAAAGAAAATATATCTTCAGCAAATTTAAAAAACCTGCATACAAAAGGTTTTATGAAGTTTAAAAAGGAAAAAGAACAAGCAAAAGAAGCTGTAAAGTTGTTAAAAATAAAGACTCCCTCGATTAACACCCAGGTGCTTAATTTGAGCGGAGGGAACAGACAGAAAGTAGCTATAGCAAAGTGGATCACAAATAAGTCAGATTTTTTGATAATAAATTCTCCGACTCGTGGTGTAGATGTAGGTGCTAAGTATGAAATATATAATCTTTTAGAGGGCCTTAGAAAAGAAGGTATAGCTATATTATTAATATCTGATGACTTACCTGAGCTAATCGGAATGAGTGATAGGATATTGACTATGAAACAAGGTAGAATTACGAAAGAATTCATACGTACAGATCATCCAAGCGAAGAAGAATTAATGACGTGCATGGCGTAACGTATAATTCGAAGGGAGATAGTTGATAATGAGCGATAACGATACTAGTCAAAAACAGACCAATTTAATAAACATTTTAAAAAAGAATATTTCGTTGTCAGCGTTTATTATAATGTTTTTGTTATTTAGCCTAACTCTCGGAACTAGATTTTTGAATTATGATAACTTACAAACTATTATAGAACAATCAATAGTGCTTTTAATAGTAAGCTTTGGAGTTACTTTTGTAATTTTATCTGGAGGAAATGATTTATCAGTGGGATCAATCGTAGGCTTTTCAGGAGTAATATCAGCATCAGTACTTAAAGCAACCAATAGTACAATGTTGGCCATACTTGCAGGAATATTATCAGGTGCAGCCTTTGGTACTTTTAATGGCGTAGTCCATGCAAAAATGAAAATCCCATCTTTTATAACTACACTTGGAACTTTGTCTATAGCGAGGGCAATAACGATTATATACTCGAAGGGCTCTGTAGTAATGATACCTTTTGAGAGTACATTTAAAAAACTAGGATTACAACCATGGATAGTAATTATTGGTTTAACCTTTTTTATAATAGCGTTTGTGTTACAAAGGTTCACGATTTTTGGTCGGTACACAAGGATGATTGGTGGAGATGAAAATGTATCCACTCTATGCGGAATCAAAGTTGATAAGTATAAAATATTAAACTATATATTGAGTGGAGTATTTGCGAGCATAGGCGGTATAATACTAACAGCAAGAATTGGCTCTGGGTCACCCGCATCAGGTCAGGGTTTTGAATTGGATGCAATATCGGCAGTTGTATTAGGAGGTACGCCTCTTACAGGTGGTGTTGGCGGGATAACGGGAACGGTTATTGGTGCTCTCATACTAACAATGTTAGGTAATGGACTGGTATTATTAGGCATACCATCTGAAGTACAAATGCTTTTAAAAGGTCTTGTGCTAATATTCTCCGTGTTTATTTCCCTAGAACGAGACAAGATAGGTGTTATCAAATAAATGTAAAAATGGAGGATTGGTTACTATGAACAATAACAAAGAAAAGGTAATTAAAGAAATAAAGGAAAAGATAACAAAAGAAGGAGAATGTTTGTTAAATCTAGCAAAAACAGCAGATGATTCTTACTTTGATGCTATATCGCTTATGAATTCGTGCAAAGGAAGAATAATAGTTTCCGGAGTAGGAAAATCAGGCCATATAGGTAAAAAAATAGCAGCAAGTCTTTCGAGTTTAGGAATTCCTTCTTTTTTTGTTCATAGCTGCGAATCTCTACATGGCGATCTTGGAATGATTACAAAGGATGATGTTGTTATTTTAATATCAAACAGTGGAAAGACAGAGGAAGTTTTGAGGATGATACCATCCCTGAGGATTATTGGTGCAAAAATAATTTCTATTTCAAAAAGTAAAAAATCACCTTTAGCAAAAGAATCAGATGTTGCCTTATGTGTGAAGGCTGATGAAGAAATAGATGAATTAAATCTTGCACCAACAGCTAGTACGACTGCTGTTCTAGCAGTAGGAGATGCAATAGCAACAACTATATCTGCAATGAGGGGTTTTACGAAGGAAGACTTTGCATTAATGCATCCAGCAGGTGCTCTTGGAGAAACATTGATGAATGAATATCAAAAGGCCACAAAACTTAGCACCAGGTAAAGATTTGCTAGGAATAGCGGAGGTAACTTAAGGTTGCCTCTCTTTTGTTTACGGACTAAACAAAATCCATAAATCTGGCCACTTGGTTTTTTCATTATTTATTGCAACCCTTTACCACTACCCTGGTTGCATTTACTTTTTCAAGTAACTTTAAAATAAGAAATGTGGTGTGACGCGCTTCAAAACCCTTGTTAAAAACTTTTGCCTATGCTATAATACTAAAGGTATTTTCTATTTAATACGAATCAAATCTAATTGCATACAATTAAGATAAGAGGTGAAGAGCGTGAAAGAAGGAATCCATCCTAAATATGTCAAAGCCACAGTCAGATGTGCTTGCGGAAATACTTTTGAAACGGGGTCTACCAAACAAGACCTACGTGTAGAAATATGTTCAAAGTGCCATCCTTTCTTTTCGGGCAAACAAAAACTGGTAGATACCGGTGGCCGTGTAGAAAGATTCAAGAAGAGATATGGCTTAAAAGATGCGGAGTAGTCTAAGAAGGTTGGAGGTTATCTCTGACCTTTTTTCTTAACCTATGGGAAAGTTTTTTCAGTATAGTTTGATATACTTAGGTTTCCTTTATTATAATCTAAAGGTTTAAGCAGCCTTTACTTGAGGGGGAAGAAAATGCAACCCGTAAAACCCAATATCGGAGGGCAAGCCGTAATCGAGGGTGTCATGATGCGAGGCCCAAAAACCACGGCCATTGCCGTCAGAAAAAATGAAGAGATCATTATGAAGACTGAGGAAAACCACTCAATTTCGGATAAATACAAGTTTCTTAAATTACCCATATTAAGGGGTATAGTAGCTTTGGTGGAAATGCTGATCCTTGGGATTCAAACTCTATCTTATTCCGCCGGTGTGGCAGGCATTGATGAGGAAGAGGAACTTACCGGTAGAGATATAGCCTTGGCATTGGTTTCTGCCTTAGGTTTTGCTATTTTGTTGTTTATAATTTTGCCTACCGTTGCCGTCAGATTTATAAGCGGCAACTTACAAAGCCCATTCTTATTGAGCCTTGCTGAAGGTCTTTTAAGAATAGCTATTTTTGTAATATATATTATGGTAATTTCCTCTATGAAAGATATAAGAAGAGTATTCGAATACCACGGTGCGGAGCATAAAGTAGTTCACTGCTTTGAACATGATGAAATATTAACCCCAGAAAACGCCGAAAAATATACAACCATTCATCCAAGGTGTGGTACCAGTTTTATGATGGTGGTTATGGTTGTAAGTATCCTGCTGTTTTCCCTTATAGGCTGGCCGAGGATTATTGAGCGAATAGTTTCAAGAATAGTTCTGCTGCCCCTGGTATCAGGAATTTCATATGAATTTATCAGATTTGCGGGTAAAAGCAACAGCCTTTTAGTACGTGCGTTAAACACTCCCGGGATGTGGCTCCAGAAACTGACTACACGGGAACCTGACAAATCTCAACTGGAAGTGGCCATAGCTGCATTAAAAAGTGTATTAAACTAAGTCTTGTGCAATCTGCAGGAAGGTGATTTAATGATAGAAAAGTTAGAAGCCGTAGAAAATAAATATATTGAACTGACGAAACGTATAGCTGACCCAAAAATAATAGCAAGGCAGGAAGAATGGAGAGAGCTTACTAAGGAACATTCTTCACTCCAAGAAATCGTAACCAGCTTTAGGGAGTATAAAAAGACTTTAAAGGAGATAGACGAAAATTCTGAGCTTTTAAAGGAAACCTCTGACGACAGTGAAATGGAAGAACTTATAAAAAGTGAGCTGGAGCTGTTAGAAGATAAAAAGTCTAATATACAAGAGCAATTGAAAATCTTGCTGCTTCCCAAGGACCCCAATGATGAGCGAAATGTAATAATGGAGATAAGAGCAGGAACGGGTGGTGAAGAAGCAGCCCTTTTTGCCGGAGACTTGTTTCGAATGTACAGTCGCTATGCCGAAAAACAGGGTTGGAAAGCGGAGATAATAGACTCCAATCCCACGGAACTTGGAGGCTTTAAAGAAGTTATCTTTGAAATCAACGGCAGCGGTGCGTATAGCCGCCTAAAATATGAGTCCGGAGTCCACAGGGTGCAACGTGTTCCATCTACCGAGGCTGGTGGCAGGATTCACACCTCAGCGGCTACTGTGGCGGTTTTGCCTGAAGCTCAGGAAATAGATATTGAAATAAATCCCAATGACCTCAGAGTTGATATATATCGAGCATCAGGCCACGGAGGTCAAGGAGTCAACACCACTGACTCGGCGGTAAGGATAACCCACCTTCCCACAGGAATAGTTGTTACCTGTCAGGACGAGCGCTCACAGCTCAAAAACAAGGATAAAGCTATGAAGGTTTTACGGGCTAGGCTCATGGAAAAAGTTCAGGAAGAGCAAGATCAAAAAATTGCACAAAACCGCCGAAGTCAAGTAGGTACCGGTGATCGCAGCGAACGAATTCGCACCTATAACTTTCCACAGGGTAGAATTACAGACCACCGCATCGGCCTTACTATTCATCAATTAGCAAATACACTGCAGGGTGAATTGGACGAAATAATAGATGCTTTAATAGCGGAAGATCAAGCCAAAAAACTGGCACAGGTGGAATAAAGCAGTAAAGGGAGTATTATTGTGACAGTTAAGGAAGCTTTGATGATGGGTCGAAAAAGACTTTTCGAGGCGGGCGTGGCAAATCCTGCTTTGGATTCAGAACTGATATTAGCCTATATTCTGGCAAAAGATCGGACTAAGCTTTTGACAGGTGATGAAGACAATCTTACACAGCAGCAGCTTGAATGCTACCACAACCTATTGGTTCTGCGGTGCCGATCTGTACCAATAGCTTATATCACAGGTCGAAAAGAGTTTTACGGCCTGAATTTTTATATAAAACCCGGGGTTTTGATTCCTCGACCTGAAACTGAATTTGTTGTCGAGGAAACCTTAAATGTAATTTGCCCTATTAAAAAACCTGTTATAGCTGATATATGCTCCGGCAGTGGAGCTATATCAGTGGCGGTCGCGGTCAATAACAGCAGGGCAAAGGTTTTTGCTTCGGATATTTCAGATATTGCCTGTGAAGTTGCAACAGCAAATATCAAAGTACATGGAGTTAAAGACCGTGTTTTTATATTTTCCGGAGATTTGTGGTCTCCGTTTGAGACAAGAAATATTGCGGGCTTTGATGTGATAGCATCCAATCCGCCGTATATCCCGACATACAAGCTTTCTACTTTACCAAAGGATGTAAAAAACGAGCCCCGAATTGCTCTAAATGGCGGCACCGACGGACTGAAGTATTATAGAAGAATAGTTTCTAGAGCTCCGGAGTTTTTAAAACCCGGTGGTAGGGTTATTTTAGAAATAGGCTGGAACCAAGCCTGTGATGTAAAAGCACTGCTCAAAAACACTGGGTTTTTAGATATAAAAATAATCAAAGATTATGCAGGTTTTGACAGAGTTGTTTCAGCGGTTTTTCTCGGTAGATAGTGCTGTTGTTTGCAGGTTAAACTGTTATGCAGTATTTACACTTTAAGATTTCGACAGTAATTTGTCATATTTTTCAATACAGGAATAACTAAAGCAGCGCTGCATAAGATTTTCAGTAGAGGTGAGCAGTATGCAAACAGCGAGTATTACTTTTTTAAGTTTTCTGGCCGGGGTAGGTGGCACCGGTATGGGTGGATTCTATACGTTCTTTGTCAGAGAAGTTAAAGCAGATAAAATGACATCGGTTTTAGGTTTTGCCAGTGGGATAATGCTGACAGCAGTTTTTTCGGAGCTCATTCCGGAAGCCGTTCAGATTGCCGGTTTGATTCATACCCTCATTGGAATAATAATAGGGATAATATTTTTAATGTTATCTGACATTATGATAGAATCAGCAATACCACGGAGTCAGAATCTTGAGCAACATTTCGCTCGCACAGGAGTGATGCTTTTTTTAGCTATCGCCTGTCATAACTTTCCTGAAGGAATGGCAATAGGCAGCGGCTATGAAGCTTCACAGCGGGTAGGCTTAGTACTTGTAGTCACATTGGCTCTACATAATATTCCCGAAGGCATGGCTATAGCTGCTGCTTTTCGCCTGTCCGGCATGGGCCCTTTTATGGCTTTTATTTCAACGATGTTGGCGGGAATACCCATGGTACTCGGCTGTCTATTGGGGCAAAAACTAGGCCGGATTTCTCCGGCTTTAATATCTGCCTCTTTAGGTTTTGCTGCAGGTGCCATGATATATACGGTATGCAAAGAAATACTGCCTGATACCTTTGTCATCGGGCGAAGTTCCCCTTGGGGCCTTATTTGGGGTTTCATAGTAGGTATAATTTTATTCAATATATTATAAAATCAAAGTAGGATTTTTGCATACAAATTCTTTCGAGGTGAAGATGACGGCAAACGATTGTCTTCACCGAAGTAACTTTATATAATGTAACCAAGCATATTAAAAGATAAAGAAGGTAGTTTTATGCCGGATACTAAAATAGTTGCTGTTGATAAAAATCGACCGGAAAGGGATAAGATAAAAAGGGCAGCTGAAATCATAAGAAAAGGCGGCCTTGTGGCTTTTCCCACTGAGACTGTTTATGGGCTGGGAGGCAATGCTTTGGATGAGAATGTGGCAAAAAAAATTTATGCTGCCAAGGGCAGGCCTCAAGACAACCCTTTGATTGTTCACATCTCTTCTCTATTGCAACTGGATCAGCTTGTAAAAGAAATACCAACAAGAGCTCGAGTTTTAATGGACAAGTTCTGGCCCGGGCCACTTACAATTATATTTCACAAGAAAGACATCGTTCCCTTTGGCACTACCGGAGGTCTTGATACGGTAGCTATAAGAATGCCGGCCCACCTTATAGCCCTTGAGCTTATTCAAGAGGCCGGAGTTCCTATCGCTGCACCCAGTGCTAATATCTCAGGCAGACCCAGTCCAGTATGTGCCAAGGATGTGGCAGAAGATTTATCCGGAAGGATCGAAATGATTCTGGACGGGGGAGCAACTTCAGTAGGGGTGGAATCTACAGTGCTGGATCTTTCCGAAAAAGTGCCCATGATTTTAAGGCCTGGTGGAGTTACTTGGGAAGGCTTGGAACAACTTTTGGGTCGAGTTGATCTGGACCCTGGTCTTGCTCCCGGTGAAAAGCCCCGTTCTCCGGGGCAAAAATACCGGCATTATGCCCCAAAAGCTCAAATGACCGTTGTCGACGGTCCCATAGAAAATCAGGTTAAAACAATTAAAGAATTGGCAGAGCGATTGGAAACCGACGGGTTTAAAGTGGGTATAATGGCTACGGCCCAGACTCGGAATAAATATACAAAGGGTCATATTATTTCTGTAGGTGATAGAATTGCACCTCTGACAATCTCATCAAACCTTTTCACCATTTTAAGGAAATTCGACCGTTTAGGAGTTGACAAGGTTCTTGCTGAGGGTATTTCCAAAGACGGTATAGGCCTTGCAGTAATGAACAGGCTTTATAAAGCTGCGGGACACAATGTTTTAAAGGTATAGGAGGTGTTTTGTCATTTGAAGAAAGTAGTGTTTGTGTGTACCGGTAACACTTGTCGCAGCAGTATGGCCGAAGCCCTTTTTAAGAAAATGCTGCGGGACTTGGACAAACATGAGGATATTGAGGTGGCATCCTATGGTATAGCTGCTGTGGAAGGGCAACCGGCCTCTGAAAATGCAAAAAAGGTTATGGAGATGGAAGGAATAGACCTGACGGGTCACAGAGCGAAACGGTTTACCCAGGATGTTACGGAAGCGGATCTAATTCTCACGATGACTCAAAGCCATAAGGACCATATAATCAATCGGTTTCCAAAAGCCAAAGGCAAGGTGTTTTTGTTGGGAGAATTTGTGGGTGATAATATGGAAATTAGCGATCCCTTCGGTCAAAGTATAGAAGTATATAAAAAGTCGGCGGAGGAAATAAAACAAAAATTGTGGAAAATAATCGAAAGGCTGGAAAAAAACTAGACAATAACCATGAATTAAGTATATAATTAACGAGAAAAACTTATTGATGTCAGGAGGGGGAGAATTGACTGTAGCTATAACCAGTGACCATGGTGGCTATGAGCTGAAAAAAGAAATTATAAAATATCTTGATAAAAAAGAGATTAGCTATAAAGATCTCGGTGTGTTTTCCGCTGAATCCGTGGACTATCCGGACATAGCCATTCCATGTGCCAAAGCTGTGGCCCGGGGAGAATACGAAAAAGGTATAATCATCTGTGGCACAGGAATAGGCGTATGTATTGCTGCCAACAAAGTCAAAAGTATTCGAGCGGCACTGTGTCATGATACTTTTTCTGCGCGTATGTCTCGCATGCATAATGATGCCAACATTTTAACTATGGGAGGCAGAGTTATTGGGCCAAGCTTGGCGACAGAAATTGTTGACGTGTGGTTAAACAGTGAATTTGCAGGAGATCGTCATCAACGAAGAGTGGACAAGATAATCCAATATGAAAACAGCATATAAACAAGTTTTACTCCGAACCATGTAGGGAACGGCCTTTAACCGTTCCGAACAATAGAAAAAGAGGTGTTCATAGGTGGATATACTTAAATTAGTAGATCCAGAAATAGCTGAAGCTATTGAAAAAGAAACTTATCGGCAGCAGTACAAGCTGGAGATGATTGCTTCGGAAAACTTTACGAGTAAAGCAGTTATGGAAGCTCAAGGTTCGCTGCTAACTAATAAATACGCCGAAGGTTATCCCGGCAGGCGTTATTACGGTGGTTGTGAGTTTGTCGATATTGTGGAAAATATCGCTCGAGAACGAGCCAAAAAGCTATTTTCTGCCGAACATGTAAATGTTCAGCCCCATTCGGGCTCCCAAGCCAATATGGGTGTCTATTTTGCCTATCTAAACTACGGGGATAAAGTACTGGGCATGAATCTTGCCCATGGTGGTCATTTAACACATGGAAGTCCGGTAAATATTTCAGGAAAATACTTTGAATTTATTCCCTACGGAGTTTCCAGAGAAACCGGATATATTGACTATGATGAACTGGAAGCTTTGGCACAAGAGCACAAGCCCAAAATGATAGTGGCAGGAGCCAGTGCATATCCCAGAATTATTGACTTTGACAGGATTTCAAAAATCGCAAAAGAAGTTGGAGCTTATACCATGGTAGATATGGCTCATATAGCGGGCTTGGTTGCAGCAGGTTTACATCCAAACCCTGTTCCTTTCAGCGATTTTGTTACTGCTACAACTCATAAGACTCTCAGAGGTCCACGGGGTGGTATGATATTTTGCAAAGAAGAATACGCAAAAGCTATAGATAAGGCCATTTTCCCCGGAATTCAAGGTGGACCTCTAATGCATGTGATTGCTGCAAAAGCCATTTGTTTGAAAGAAGCATCTACCGACGAGTTCATAGAATATCAGAATCAAGTGGTAAACAATGCAAAAATTTTAGCTAAAGCACTTTTGGACAAAGGTTATAATCTAGTTTCTGGAGGTACCGATAACCATATGATATTACTTGATGTGCGGAGCAAGAACCTGACCGGAAAAGAGGCAGAACACCTCTTGGACGATGTGGGGATTACGGTAAACAAAAATGCCATACCTTATGATCCGGAAAGCCCCAATGTTACCAGCGGCATACGCATAGGGACCCCGGCTCTTACGTCTCGGGGAATGAAAGAGCAAGAGATGGAAAGGATTGCGGAATTGATGGACGAAGCTCTCACTCATGGTGAAAATGATCGTGTAAAAGCGAAAGTATCTAAAACCGTGAAAGCTCTGTGTAAACAGTTTCCCCTTTATTCCAAGTAAATAGGAGGCCGTCATTCATGAAAAATGTATTTGTTTTTGATCATCCTCTGATTCAGCACAAGTTGGCTTTAATTCGAGATGAGAATACCGGCTCTAAAGAATTTCGCGAGTTAGTGGAAGAAGTGGCGGTACTCATGGCCTATGAAGTCACAAGGCACCTGCCATTGGAAGAAGTTGAGGTTAAAACCCCAATAGGCCCCGCCAAGGTTAAAATGCTTTGTGGCAAGAAACTGGGGATAGTTCCTATACTTCGAGCAGGGCTCGGTATGGTAAATGGCATGCTGAAACTAATTCCGGCAGCTAGGGTGGGCCATATCGGTTTGTACCGAGATCCGGACACCCTTATGCCTGTTGAGTATTACTGTAAATTGCCCCTTGATGTATGTGATCGGGAACTGATTATCCTCGACCCCATGCTAGCTACAGGAGGATCTGCAGCCAAGGCAGTGGAAATACTCAAGGAAAAAGGAGCAACCAATATAAAACTCATGTGTTTAATAGCTGCTCCGGAAGGAATAGAAGCAGTTCATAAAAAACACCCTGATGTAGAAATATACACCGCTGCCGTCGATGAAAAATTGAACTCCCATGGCTATATAATCCCCGGCCTCGGCGACGCCGGCGACAGGCTATACGGAACGAAATAAAGATAAAACAAGGCTGTCCTATTTAGGATGGCCTTAATTTTTTGCCTAAAAGTGAACTTTTTTTAAAATTAATCCCATACATTTAGATCCATCTATGGGTATCATTTACATTCTCCTAATATTTTCAAATTTACCTTTCTATAATACAGACGTTTTAGATGGACGTTCTAGTTCACTTTTTTTAATTTTTTTAAAAAATATATTATAAGCGACAACCACAAAACAATAAATCATATATTTCTTTTGACTCAATTGAATATGTATGGCAACATATGCTAAAATATTGGTCAGAGTATACAAAATTTTATCTATATCGCTTGAATGTAATAATATATTTAATACGGGAGGGGTATGAAATTGCTTTTTGACAATATAAATAAAGTGATGGATGCCATAATTAATGAAAAGCAAATAGTTACGCAAAATGCAAAAGTAAAACAGGTATTTGAGAAAATAAGTCAACTGGAAGGCATAAAAGGAGATGCCCGGGAGATGCTTTTAAAAACCATTTCTTTAAGTGCTTCTTTAGTATGAACCATACCAATGAAGTGATGCAGCAAATACCATTGGTGTCAGAGACAATCAAGGAAACGGTGGAGGGAAACTTTAAAGCCATTAATAACATAAAGGGTGACATGGAAAGTTTTGTGGCGTTCTTTCAACAAATCAGCACTGCTGCAAGTGAGATAACTGCTGCCATGAACAGCCTTTCTACAGAAACCGAGGAAATAGTTTATGTTGTGAGCAGGCTGGATAAGGATTTAGAGAAACTTAAATCCATTAAAGAAGAGATAAATGAAATGGATACAGCCTTTATGGCTCAAAATAAAGGATATTACCAAAAATTCATGAATAATAACAGCCAAGTTACGAAAAAAGAATTGACACAGATTTTGGAAAATGCCAGGAGACAGCATGGCCTTTGGATGGAGATATTGGAGGAAGCTGTAAAAGAAAGTAAGATTATTCCACTAGAAGTTGATGCAAACCGATGCGCTTTTGGTCATTTTTATAATTCACTGATAATACAAGATGAAGATATTAAAGAACTGTGGGAAAGTATTGATGAATATCATGATGATCTGCACGAGGCCGGAAAACAAACACTACTCGCTATAAGAAATCAAAAGAATGAAGAGGCTAAAAAGTATCATCAAATCGATAAGGAAAGTTCACAAAAAGTAAATCAGATTATAGATGAAATAAGGTATTTTACAGAAATGAGTAGGTTATCGAGTTGTAACAAAGGCCTAGAAGTTTAAATATGCGATACAGATGTTCCGGAAAGGAGGGCTCTTTTCATGCGAAAAGATTGGGACAAGTATTTTATGGATATAGCTTTTCAGGTAAGGGGCAGGTCTACATGCCCCAGACTTCAGGTGGGAGCAGTAGTGGTTAAGGACAACAGAATAAAGGGGACAGGGTATAATGGCAGCCCGTCAGGTATGGAGCATTGTGATGATGTGGGATGCATGATGAGGGGAAATCATTGTGTGAGAACCATTCACGCAGAAGTAAATGCCCTACTTGAGTGTTCCCCGGACGAAAGAAAAGGTGCCACTATATATGTTACCGCCCGCCCTTGTGCCGAGTGTTCGAAACTCATAATCAATTCGGGCATAAAAAGGGTTGTGTACGCCCGAGACTATCATATCGACTACGATTGGTTTAAGGATGCTCCCTGGATAGAAATGATTTATTTGCCAAACGAAGATACCACACACTAATACTTAGCTTCAGCGGTAATTGACAAACCTTCATATATGAAATAAAATGATTAAAGAGCAGACCATATAAAGGGAGCGATTTCATTGCCACATTACATATACGGTTTTTTGATGTCGATGGTTTTGGCATATCTGGTCACACCGTTTGTGATGAAACTGGCTTGGAAAATCGGAGCTATCGACATGCCCGGCGATGCCCGTCGGGTTCATAAAAAACCAATGCCTCGGCTTGGAGGCCTTGCCATATATATTGCCTTTGTCGTAGCAGGGTTATTAACCTTACCTTTTAAACAAGCATCTATCCAGGGTATATTTCTGGGTGCCACTGTTATTGTAGTTGTGGGAATCATTGATGATGTCTATAATCTTCCCGCCAAGGTGAAACTCTTGGGGCAAATTGCAGCTGCAGGTGTTCTGGTAATTTATGGAGTAAGAGTGCAGTTAATTACAAATCCGCTGGGTGGTATGTTCATCCTAGGTAAACTTGCCATTCCCGCAACCCTGTTTTGGGTGGTGGGTATTACCAATACATTGAATTTTATTGATGGGCTTGACGGACTGGCGGCCGGAGTTGCGGCTATTGCGGCTTTTACTATGATGCTTGTAAATCTAAGCTTAAAGCAGACTAACGGAGCCCTCGTAATGGCAATTTTAGCCGGTGCAGCCATAGGATTCCTTCCTTATAATTTCAATCCGGCCAAAATTTTTATGGGTGACACCGGTGCTATGTTTTTGGGTTTTGTTCTGGCAGCACAAGCCATTGAAGGAGCTGTTAAAAGTGCTACCGCCATAGCCCTAATTTTTCCCATATTAGCTTTGGGGCTACCTATTTTTGATACGGCTTATGCAATTATACGCAGGTTTGTAAACGGCAAACCCTTGATGCAGGCTGACAAAGGCCATGTTCACCATAGACTGCTGGCTATAGGTTTATCTCAAAAACAGGCTGTATTGTATATGTACGTTATAAGTATTTCTTTAGGAATATGCTCAGTGGTGTTAGCAAGGATAGGTGTTAAGCAGGCTGTCATAGCCCTTGCCTTGGTAATTTCTATGCTATTGGTTTCTGTAAGGTATATAAACATAACCTTAGATGCTAAAAAATCCACCCATGGAATGTAAAGGGGAGTAAGCCATTGGATAAAATAAAAATTCTATCGATTTTCGGTACAAGGCCTGAAGCTATAAAAATGGCACCGTTAGTGCAGGAACTCAGGAAAAGGGATAATTTTCAGTGTAAGGTAGCTGTTACAGCTCAACACCGGGAGATGCTGGACCAGGTGTTGAGCCTTTTTGATGTAAAGGCTGACTACGATTTGAATATAATGACTGAAAAACAAACATTGTTCAGTATTACAACAAAGGCTCTGCTGGGTTTAAGGGATGTTTTGGATGCATCAAAGCCTGATATGGTGCTGGTTCACGGTGATACAACCACTACTTTTGCGGGGGCTCTGGCGGCTTTTTACAATGGGATTAAGGTAGGGCATGTGGAAGCCGGTCTAAGGACTCATAACAAATGGCTTCCCTTTCCTGAAGAGATGAATAGGAAACTCACAGGGTCTCTGGCTGATGTGCATCTAGCCCCTACCGAAACAGCTAGAAAAAATCTTTTGGAAGAAGGAGTAAAGCCCCAGAATATTTTTGTTACGGGCAATACTGTAATAGATGCATTGAGGACTACGGTGAAACAGGATTTTGCCTTTTCTACGGATTTGTTAAACAATATAGATTATCAAAGACAAAAAGTTATACTGGTGACAGCCCACCGAAGGGAAAACCTCGGCGAACCCCTGAAAAATATTTGTCATGCCATTCGAAAAATAGTAGACAGCTTTCCTGAAATCAGAGTGATATATCCGGTACATTTAAACCCTGCCGTTAGAGATGTTGCTTTTGATATTCTCAGCAATCATGAACGTATTAAGCTTCTTGAACCCTTAGATACCGATGAAATGCATAATCTCATGGCCCGCTGTTATATGGTAATGACTGACTCCGGCGGACTTCAGGAGGAGGCCCCATCTTTGGGGAAACCGGTGCTGGTTCTAAGGCAAGAGACCGAACGGCCGGAAGCGGTAAAGGCAGGTACAGTTAAGGTAGTAGGCACTGACAGTGAAACTGTCTTTAAAGAAGCCGTGCAACTTATATCAGATAAAGATGAATACGACCGAATGGCCAATGCCATAAATCCATATGGTGACGGTCATGCGTCTGAAAGGATTGCAGATTATTTACTCTATTATTTTCAATTCAGCGATAACAAGCCGAAAGAGTTTTGCATTTAAAGTATATAGAAAAGACCTATTGTATAGGTCTTTTCTATATACCGTTAGCTAGGTATGTTCAATTCGACATAAAGCAACTTGATTTTACACATGTTTTCCGCTAAAGTAGAAGAGGTATATATTACAAATTAAGCAACATATTCATAGAAAGGTGGGGATTCAGATTAATTCTTCAAAAAACTTCGATGAAAACAAACCTATTACAAAAGCCATAAGACCTAGGGATTATTTACCTTTCAGCCAATTACTTATTCTTGGCCTTCAGCATGCATTCACCATGTTCGGGGCAACGGTATTAGTGCCCATTATTACAGGTCTTAGCGTAAGTGTAGCCTTATTTACCGCAGGTATTGGAACTCTCTGGTTTCATTTAGTTACAAACCGGAAAGTTCCTATATTTTTGGGTTCGTCCTTTGCTTTCATAGCTCCGGTGGAACTGGTGGTTAAGGAAATGGGAATCCCGGCAGCCCAAGGCGGTATTATAGTAGCAGGTTTACTCTATTGTATCATGGCGGGGCTGATAGCTATTTTAGGGCCAAAGTTTATGGAATCACTGCTGCCACCTATAATTACCGGTCCCATCATAATGGTCATTGGCTTGAACCTGGCACCGGTAGCCATAAACAGTGCCAGCCAAAATTGGGTTATAGCTCTTATCGTTTTAGCAGTAGTTGCTTATGTAAATCTGTATGTAAAAGGTTTTTTGAGGTTACTGCCCGTTATATCCGGAATTATAGTGGGATATATACTTTCCCTTTTTGCAGGGATTGTGGATTTTGCTCCCATTAAAGAAGCTGCCTGGCTGGCTATACCAGATTTTTCACGACCGGTATTCGATGCGGCGGCCATAGGATTAATAGCTCCGGTTGCCATAGCCTCCATAGTGGAGCATGTTGGTGATGTGCTCGCCGTTGGGGCTACCGTTGAACAGGATTTTATAAAAGAACCGGGACTTTCCAGGACACTGATAGGGGACGGTATTGCCACCACCTTGGCCGGTTTTCTCGGCGGCCCGGCCAATACCACATATTCTGAAAATACGGGAGTTTTGGCACTGACCAGGGTTTGGAAACCGGAAGTCATGAGAATAGCCGCTGTGATTGCCATAGGCCTTTCCTTTGTACAAAAGCTGGGTGCCGCTATAAGAACAATCCCAGACCCGGTAATCGGGGGTATTTCAATTGTGCTTTTCGGAATGATTGCAAGTGTTGGTGTAAGGACCGTGGTGGAAAATCAGATAGACTTCAAGCAACCCCGGAATCTTTTTATATCCAGCATTATCCTTGTTGTCGGTATAGGCGGAGCCATTATAAAGATCTGGGGCGGTATTCAGATCGGTGGTATGGGCCTGGCTGCCATTCTAGGAATTATATTAAATCAGGTATTACCCAAAGAAAGCTAGATTAAAAGATTTTATAGTTATTTTCTTACAAATGCTCATCAAAGATTCGAATAGTATAAGAGGGACTGCAATAGGTTCCTCTTTTATTTTTCATAATTGAATTTCCATATTTGGTATAATAAGGATGAAGGAGTCCATGGCGTAATGTAGAATTTCTATATTACAATGAGTATTTGACTCTGACACACAGACGGAGGAACAATATGGAAAATTATCAAAACCTGAATGAAAGGGTTATACATATAAAAGATAATATAGAAGAAGTCAATCGATTGATAGAAGAGTACAAACCTTTTATAGCATCGACGGTGGAAAGCCATCTGGGTAGATATGTGGAATACGGGATAGATGATGAATTGAGTATAGCACTCATAGCGTTTCATGAGGCCATAGAGAAGTATGATATCAAGAAAGGGAACTTCCTATCCTTTGCGAGAATTACTGTCAAGCACCGACTTATAGATTATTACAGAAAAGAACAGAGGAAAAATGGGCCTATAGTTTATGTTGAACCGGCTAAGCAGCATGATGACGAGGAATTGGCTGATCTTTACGTCAGTGAATCGGTAAAAGAATATACCGAGGCACAAATAAGCGAGCTACGAAGATTGGAGCTTCAGGAGATCAAAAAGGAACTGGCACTTTGGGGCATATCCTTTTCAGATGTGGCGAAAAGCTCTCCGAAACAAGAGGGAACCCGCAACACTTACCTAAAAACTATACAATTTATAATGAATAATCCGGAGATAGCGGATACAATCAAGGAAAGAAAGTATTTACCCATCAAAAAAATCACTGCAGCGCTTAAAATACCCCGCAAGCGGATTGAAAGGGGACGAAATTATATAGTAGCAGCAGTACTGATTTTATCGGGGGATTATCAATTTATCAATGAGTACATCCAGTGGAGGTGATAGCATTGAAAGCCATAATAGTCGATTTTGATGGTGACTATTTAATAGTAGCCAATCGCAGAGGCGACTTTAAGAGAATATATAATAATTACACCGGTTGTCAAGTGGGTGATGAAATAACCATTAAGGATAGCGGGGCAGACAGTGTTAGGTCAATGCTATCATCAATTTCCACTAGGAAAGCTTTGGCTATTGCAGTATGTTTTTTGCTCATGATTGTTACAGGTTATAGCGTTTACGGATATATAAATCCCGTTACTTTTGTAACCGTTGACATTAATCCCAGTGTTGAGCTTTCTCTGAACAGATACAACTTGGTGATGGATGTCCGTGGCTTGAACAATGAAGGTAATGTCATTGTAGGAAACGGCAAGGAATATAGAAATATGAAGCTTGACAAAGCTGTTAATATGTTACTTTCAAGGGCTATGGAATCCAATTATTTGAATATGAACACAAATACCGTTATGCTAACGGTATCCAACGTAAAAGATACAATATCTCCGAATATGAAAAAACAGTTAAAGGAAATGGCTAAAATCGGATTGAAAGCTATCAATGAAACAACACATATTACTCCGAGCAAGAAGTCAGGATTTGAAAGCTTAGGCATAGAAAGTTCAGATTCTACTGAGACAAAGAATGGCGATCCTGTCATAATAGTTGAGAATACAACTTTTGAAAAACACCAAGAAGCAAAAAAGAAGAATATATCCCAGGGGAAACTGGTATTATATGATAAATTAAAAAAGGTCAAACCTGATGCTGAATTAAATCATGTAAAAGAAGCATCGGTAGCTCAAATTATAAAAGAGATAGAAAAAATCAATCTTGAACATACAGAAAAACCCGTTTCAAAAGGCAAGGGTCAAAGTGATGACAAAAAACAACAATTTAAAGATATAAAAACCTTGGAAAAAGAAATAAAAGGCCAATTAAAGGATAAGAGAAAAGATAACAAAAATCTGTCAAAAGATGAAATTAAAAAAACCCAAGACCAAATGAAAAACATTATAAAAGATATGACAAAAGAAGCCGATAAAATCTTAAAAAACGAATCGAAATTAAAAAAAGAAAGCATTAAAGACCAAAAAGACGCTTTGAAAAATAACGGTAAATTAGACAAGAATAACGGTTCAGGCAAAGGCAAAAAAAAGATGCCGGATGTTTTCAATGATAAGTCAAATAATAATAAAAACAAGGGGAACAATAAAGCAAAGTCTAAAAATAATAAAAAATAAACAGCCTTAAATTGACAATTACCCCAAAAATCCCCTCGATTATTACGGATTATATAATAAAAGGACAAGGAGGGAGTTTTTGTGAAAAAGGTTTTATCTCTAATTCTAGTAATATTGTTATTAACGAGCATTAGCTTTGCGTATGCAGACCCGGGGCATGAGAAGCCGATTAATTCAACGGCTGAAAAGGTGAAGGATGAAAAGCCAAGAAATCCAAAAGCTGAAAAAATGAAGACTGAAAAAGAAAAGAAGGAAAAGGAAAAGAAGGAAAAAGAAGAAGAGGTTAAAAATAAACCTGCAAAAGAGCTATCAGAAATCGAACAACAACTTCTGGACTTAAAGAACGATTTTAAAATCAATCACTCGGATAAACAAAAGCGTAAAGAAATATTACAACAAATACATGAGTGCAAAAAAATAAGGAATGAGGCAAAAATTGGTGTATTTGTGGAAGGTGAAGAAGTAGAATTCGATGTTCCTCCGGTAATTAAAGAAGGTAGGGTCTTGGTTCCGGTAAGAGCTGTGGCCAATTCCTTAAAGGCTGATGATGTTCAGTGGAATCAAGAGGAAAAAACCGTAACCATCATTAAAGGTGGAAAAATTGTCATTTTAAAAATAGATTCCAACATTGCTATTGTTGACGGTGAGGAAATTGTCATTGATGCAAAAGCTGAACTTCAGAACAACAGAACAATTGTTCCCTTAAGATTTCTAATGGAGGTCTTTGATAAAAATGTTGAGTGGGACGATGACAGCGAAACCGTAATTATCGAAGATCCAGAAGAAGATGAAGACGATACAGACGAAGAAACCGACGAGGAAGCTGAAGAAGATGAGGACGATATAGACGATGAAACAGAGCAAGAAGATGAACTGGATGAAGAAGACGGGGCTGAGAACGAATAATATAAAAAACATGTAAATACATTGAAAAATCTAAGCTTGTTTGAAAAAATAAAAATACAATAGCCGAAAGTACATGACCAACCAGCCACATAATATCGTACAAAAGCCGGGTTTTCCCGGCTTTTTTTAAAATGTAAAAAAACTCTTTTTAATAGCTTATCATATTGCTATGATAGATTGAAACATCAAAATATCATAGGGTAAAGCTGAAGCATAAAGCTTTAACATAGCCATATATTTCTACGGCATTTAACTTGCAATTTATAGGTATCTGAAATCTAAAAATAATACTTGCAAATGTGACATATTTCACATATAATAAACAATAATCAGGTGTAAAAATTGAAGCAAAGAGGGTTAAATTAAGTTTGAATTTTATTTATCGATGTTATATAATTGATAACATGAGAGATTATAAGGGTTTACAATATGTTGTGCTTTTTACCCAAATAGGAATAAATATGGCACTACCTATAGTAGGTGGTATATATGTTGGAGCTTATTTAGACCAAAAGTTTTCCACGGGTAGCTTTTTTTTAATTTTTGGGAATCTACTGGGTGTTATTTCAGGTGTTGCAGGGGTTTACAGGTTGTTGTCACATGAATTAAAGAAAAAGGTAAAAAGAGATTAAAATAATTTATTTTCCAACTTTCAAGGGAGGTGGTAGCTGTTGAAAGAGGTATTAGAAGATGTAAAAGCTGTTGAACAAGAAGCCAGAAATATTTTAGATGAAGCCGACAAAGAAGTAAAAAACATCATAAAAAAAGCCGCTGATAAGGGGGAAGAAATCCTTCAAGATACTAAAAAGCGAGGTGAAGAGAAAGGGCTAAAACTCATTCAACAGGCAGAGGATGAAGCTCATGAAATATCTAAGGGGTTCAAAAAAGAGTATGAGGAACAAGTCATGCGTTTAAAAAAAGTTTCCGCCAGCAGGATGGAAACGGCGGTAGACATGATCGTAGAGAGGATCGTGAAGGCCCATGGCAATAGTTAACATGAAGAAAATGCACCTCTTGGGCTTAAAGAGTGAGCAAAGTTATATACTAAGTGCCTTGCAAAAAACCGGTGTAGTGGAAGTAATCGACATAACGGAAGCTGAACAAGAATTAGACGGTGAGGTGCAGGATGATCGCATCCATCATGAACTGACACAAGAATTATTGGACCTGGAAAACAAACTGAGCAATCTGAAATTTGGTATTGATTTTTTAAAGCCCTATGTTAAATCAATAAACCCGCTTATATATGGAAAACCAAGCATTAACAAAGATGAGCTGTCAGAGGTTCTTTCCGGTGAAGAGAAGGTTTTAGAGACTTTACAAGCGGTTTTTGACCTAGACAAGAGAATTTCACAACTAAAAGCTGAAGAATCAAAACTTCAGAGTCAAATTGAAATGCTCTTGCCCTGGCGCTCCCTGGATATTCCTTTAGAGCAGCTGGGCTTTACGGATAAAACCAATTTTATAACAGCAGTAATGCCCAGAAAAGCCAGAGGAGAGTTTGAGGAGAAACTGGATGAAGAAGGCCTTTTAGCTGGGATAAAAACCTTGGGTGAAAGTCAAGATGATGTATATACACTAATATTCTATCACAAAGGTCATAGTGAAGACATGCAAAATCTGTTTAAGGAAATCTCAGTAAATATCCAGGATTTTCCAGGCCTAAAGGGCACACCGGACAGGATTATCAAGGAAGATCAAAAGAGGCTTACAGATATCGAGAAAGAGCGAGAAAATATAAAAGATGAGTCTAAAAAGTTATCTGATCAAAGACTATACTTTGAAATTCTATACGATTATTACTCGGTGGAAAGGGACAGGAAAAGTGCCCTGCTAAAGGTAGCAGATACTGATAAAACCTTCTCGATACAGGCATGGCTTCCTGAACAATATGAGGGTTTAGTAAACAATGAAGTTTTAAAAGTAACCGATACTGTTTATGTCGAATTTGGGACTCCATCAGAGGATGAAGAAATGCCAGTCTTATTATCAAACGGTAAACTTGTGGAGCCTTTTGAAGTGATAACTGAGCTTTATAGTTTACCTGATCCGAGAGGCATTGATCCCAACCTCTACATGGCTCCTTTTTACTTTGTTTTTTTCGGTATGATGTTAAGTGATGCTGGGTATGGTATTATTATGAGCCTGCTAACCGGATATGTCCTCTTGAAATTTAAGCTCGCGGATTCGGGCAAGAAGTTCACCGCCATGCTTTTCCTGTGCGGTATATCTACTGTGATATGGGGGGCTATTTTTGGTGGATGGTTTGGTGATTTGATCAAGGTAAAACCCTTATGGATAAACCCTTTAGACAACCCTCTTTCAGTGTTGATATTAGCTTTCATTATGGGTATTATCCAGATATACACGGGGATTATATTAAATGCATATAAAAACATTAGGGCGGGTCATATAGCTGATGCTTTGATGGACCAGGGATTGTGGTTGGTATTATTAACCGGCCTTTTGATGTTTGTAAAGCCGGAACTTGCTATAATAGGAAAATATATGGCATTGTTTGGAACTATAGGCTTGATCCTTACCCAGGGAAGATCTCAAAAGGGCATATTAAAAAAGTTTACATCGGGAATCTTGAGCTTATATGATATTACCGGATATCTCAGTGATGTTCTATCATATTCAAGACTTCTGGCTTTGGGGCTGACTACCGGAGTTATAGCCAGTGTTATTAATACAATGGCAAAGACTGTAGCCGGTAGCATTGTAGGATATATCGTAATGGCTCTGATTATTGTGGGCGGTCATGTGTTTAACTTGGCAATAAACGTACTTGGTGCTTATGTTCACAGTAGTCGGCTGCAGTATATAGAGTTTTTTAGCAAATTCTATGACAGCGGTGGTAGAGCTTTTAGTCCCCTGAAAGTTAAAACAACTTATGTCGAATTAGAAGACATGTAGAATAAAAATTCACAAATTAATTTTTGGAGGAGGAGTTACAATGTCACTAACACTGGGACAAGTATTAGCATTATTCGGAGCGGCCTTAGCCGTAGGTTTGCCGGGAATAGGTTCAGCCAAAGGAGTGGGAATCGTCGGTGAAAGTGCTGCAGGATTGGTTACAGAAGACCCAAGTAAGTTCGGGCAAGCATTAATTCTTCAAGCACTTCCTGGTACTCAGGGTATCTATGGTTTCCTAGCGGGTTTTTTGACCATTCAAAAAATTGGATTACTTTCTGGGAGCATAGTTAGCATAACCCCATTTCAAGGATGGTTGATATTTGCATCTTGTATGCCTGTTGCATTAGTAGGATTTTTGTCGGCTATTTATCAGGGTCGAGTGGCGGCTGCCGGTATCGGCATCGTTTCCAAACGCCCGGAAGAAGTAGCCAAAGGCATTACCTTTGCCGCCATGGTTGAGACCTATGCCGTGCTTGCACTGCTGGCTACCATATTGATGTTGTTCGGCATCACAATATAAGGGAGTGTCTTACCATGGAGGGTATTGCAAAGATTAAGGAAAGGATTTTGGAGGAAGCTCGGGAAGAGAAACAAAAGCTTGTTGATGATGCTAAGACCCAAGCCCGGGATATAAAAGCCAAGTATGAGCATAAAGCCAAAGAAATGTTAAATGACATCCTGGATAAGGCCGGAAAGGCGGCTGAGGAAAAAAAACGCAGAATACTTTCTATGGCCCAGCTAGAAAATCGCAAAGCATTACTTCAAGCTAAGCAGCAAATAATTGATGAAGTTTTTGAAAAGGCAAAAGCCAAACTTGCAAAAATGCCCGATGAGGAGTATCTGAGCTTAATCACTGACATGCTGCAAAAGAGTGTGATTACCGGTAATGAGGAAGTAGTGATTTCAGAGCATGATAAAAATAGGATTTCACCGGACTTCCTGGCAAAGGTCAACGAAACCTTAAAAAGCTCAGGAAGGCAAGGAAATCTTAAGATTTCCAAAACCCCCAGGCAGATGATAGGTGGATTTACACTCAAATCCGAGGCTCTGGAGGTCAATAACACATTTGATTCCCTTATCAATATGGAAAGGGAAGAATTGGAAACACAAATAGCCAAAATACTTTTCGAGGAGTGATTAAATGGCGAAAGACACAGATTTTCTATATGTTTCAGCTCGAATAAAATTTATGGAAACTAAACTCCTCGGGAAAAATGCTATTGAAAGAATTCTTGACGCCCCCGGTCCGGATGAAGCACTTAAAGTACTAGGCGATACCGAATACGGCAGTGATATTGCCGAAATGGAAAACATATATGATTTTGAAAAGGTTTTAGAACAAAGCATGGCAAGAACCATCAAAACCCTTAAGGAATCATTTAAAAATCACGAAATTATACGGTTCTTTACCGTGAAAAATGATTATCACAATTTAAAGGTAATCGTGAAAGGAAACATTCTTGGCACGGATTTTAAAGAGTATTTCTCTCATTTAGGTGAAATTTCCACAGAAGAAATGAAAAAATATGCACAAGGAGATACCGGAGCCTCAATACCGGATCGCCTAAAATCGGCTTATCATAAAGCCGTGGAGATATATGAAACAACTCAAGATCCCCAACAGGTGGATTTAGTGTTGGATCAAGCCCTTTTTAAAGAAATGGCTAAGATTATTAAAAGTACAAGGGACCCCTTTTTAAAGGAATACTTGACTGCTCTAGCAGATCTTACCAACATTAAAACATTGGTAAGATTAAAAAGAATAGATGCCGATATTAAAACTGTTGATAGTGCCTTAGTTGTCGGTGGAGACTTGACAAAAGAATTTTTCAAGGAATTTTTTGCCGGAAGCACCCAGGCTCTTATCGAAGCACTTAATTCTACACCATACCATCAGGTAATTGAGGAAGGCATCACTCAGTGGGAGTCAACTGGCAGTCCTTCTGTTTTTGAAAAAATGATTGACAATTATATGATTTCTTTGGCGAGAAGAGGCCTTTACAAGCCCTTTGGGCCGGAAACAGTCATAGGCTACATGGCTGCCCGGGAAAATGAACTAAAGATTCTTAGAATCATTATGGTGGGAAAGATCAATGGCATATCTTCAGATATGATAAGGGAGCGATTAAGAGATGTCTATGTATAAAATAGCAGTGATAGGAGATAAAGATACGGTTCTGGCATTTAAATCCTTGGGTGTTGACATCTTTCCCGTCTTAAGCGATAAAGAGGCAAGCTTTACAATAACTAAACTTGCCAAAGAAAATTATGCCGTTATTTTTATTACGGAGCAGGTAGCCCAAGAAATTCCGGAGAAAATAGGTCAGTTCAGGAACCAAATGCTTCCGGTCATTACTTTGATTCCTAGTAACAGAGGTACCCTTGGAATCGGAATAGGAGAAGTAAAAAAATCCGTGGAAAAAGCCATTGGAGCAGATATTTTATTTGGAAGAGAGGGAGAGGAATGACGAGTGGTGTTATAGAAAAAGTTTCCGGTCCCCTCGTTGTGGCTACGGGATTGCCCGAAGCCAAGATGTTCGACGTGGTCAGAGTCGGTGAGCAAGGTCTTATTGGCGAGGTCATAGAGGTTCATGGAGAGAAACTCTCCATACAGGTCTATGAAGAGACTTCAGGATTGGGCCCCGGGGACCCAGTGGTATCTACGGGTGTCCCCCTTAGCGTTGAACTGGGACCGGGAATAATTGAGGGGATGTTTGACGGAATCCAGCGACCCCTCGATGCTATTGAATCGATAGCAGGAAGTTATATCACAAGAGGTATTGAGATTCCCGCTCTTAATAGAGAGAAGAAGTGGGATTTTAAGCCCACTGCTAAAAAAGGACAGCAAGTTTCAGGAGGAGATTTTTTAGGAACTGTACAGGAAACCGTAACAGTAGAACATCGGATTATGGTTCCGCCTGAAGTGTCCGGTGAAATAACACAAATCTATCAGGGCGAATTTACCGTTACAGACACAATAGCCAAGATAAGAACCGACAGCGGCGAAATTGTGGATGTGGCAATGATGCACAAATGGCCGGTGAGGATGACACGCCCATATAAAGAAAAACTTCCGCCGGAACAACCCATGTCAACAGGGCAAAGGGTAATTGACACCTTCTTCCCCGTGGCTAAAGGCGGTGCGGCTTGCATTCCTGGCCCCTTCGGCAGTGGAAAGACAGTAGTACAGCACCAGCTTGCAAAATGGGCCGATGCAGAAATCGTGGTTTACATCGGCTGTGGTGAGCGCGGAAATGAGATGACCGACGTTCTTTTGGAGTTCCCGGAACTTGAAGATCCCAAAACCGGTGAACCTCTTATGAAAAGAACCGTGCTGATTGCCAACACTTCAAACATGCCGGTGGCAGCCCGGGAAGCCTCCATATATACCGGCATTACCATAGCCGAGTATTTCAGGGACATGGGGTATAGCGTAGCCTTAATGGCTGACTCTACATCCCGATGGGCCGAAGCCCTTAGAGAGATGTCCGGGCGCCTTGAAGAAATGCCCGGTGATGAAGGCTACCCTGCATATCTATCTCGAAAAATTGCAGAGTTTTACGAAAGAGCTGGCAGGGTTATCACTATTGGTAGCGGGAACAGGGAAGGAGCTCTCACTGTGGTAGGTGCAGTTTCGCCTCCTGGCGGAGACCTTTCAGAGCCGGTGACTCAGGCTACCCTACGAGTTGTAAAAGTGTTCTGGGCACTGGATGCATCACTGGCTTATGCCAGGCATTTTCCGGCTATCAACTGGCTCACCAGCTATTCCCTGTATTCCGATACCGTAGAAGAATTTATGAACAAAAACATCTCCAGTGATTGGAAAGAGCTGCGGGCTGAAGCTATGCGACTACTGCAGGAAGAGTCAAGTCTACAGGAAATCGTGAGACTAGTAGGAATAGACGCCCTTTCAATCAGAGATCGACTCATATTGGAGGTGGCGCGGTCCATCAGAGAAGACTTTCTGCACCAGAATGCCTTCCACGAAGTGGATACCTATACTTCCCTGAATAAACAGTATAGAATGCTAAAACTCATCCTTATGTTCTATGAAGAAGCTAAAAAAGCAATAGATCACGGGGTTGTATTTTCAGAAATAGATAACCTGCCGGTTCGGGAACGTATTGCCAGAGTCAAATATTCTGATGAAAAAGATGTAAATATTTTCGATGAAGTGGAGCAAGAACTGAAACAGCAGCTTGAAACACTAATGGAAGGGGGGGAAGCCGAATGATTAAAGAATACAGAACCGCTCGGGAAATCGCCGGTCCTTTGATGATGGTTGAAAATGTTGAAGGAGTAAAGTACAATGAATTGGTGGAAATCGAGACATCATCTGGTGAGATACGTAGAGGCCAGGTGCTTGAAATAGATGGAGATAAAGCATTGGTTCAGCTTTTTGAAGGCTCTACAGGTCTTAACATCAATGACTGTAAAATAAGGTTTTTAGGTAAGAGTATTGAATTGGGTGTTTCCATCGATATGCTAGGAAGAGTCTTTGACGGCTCTGGAAGACCCAAAGACAACGGCCCCAAAATAATCCCTGAAAAGCGCCTTGACATAGATGGCAACCCCATAAATCCAACAGCTAGAGACTACCCATCGGAGTTTATCCAGACCGGAATCTCGGCTATTGACGGCCTAAATACTTTGGTAAGAGGTCAGAAGCTTCCCATATTTTCAGGCTCCGGTCTGCCCCATGCCCAGCTTGCCACTCAAATAGCACGGCAGGCAAAGGTACTTGGAACAGAAAGTAAATTTGCGGTCGTCTTTGCTGCCATGGGCATCACCTTCGAAGAAGCCGATTACTTCATCTCAGACTTTAGAAGGACCGGTGCCATAGACCGTTCAGTGCTTTTCATAAATCTGGCCAATGACCCGGCCATTGAGCGTATATCTACACCGCGTATGGCACTGACCTGTGCTGAATTTCTAGCCTTTGAAAAAGAAATGCACGTTCTGGTTATTTTAACTGATATGACCAACTATTGTGAAGCACTTCGGGAGGTTTCGGCTGCCAGGAAAGAGGTTCCCGGCCGTAGAGGATATCCGGGATACCTATATACTGACCTTTCCAGTATCTATGAAAGGGCGGGGCGCCTCCGAGGCAAAGCAGGTTCCATTACACAGATACCTATTTTGACTATGCCCGAAGATGATAAGACACACCCCATTCCTGACTTAACAGGATATATTACCGAAGGTCAGGTTATTCTCAGCCGTGAACTGTACAGAAGGGGTGTAATGCCGCCCATAGACGTTTTACCTTCACTTTCAAGACTTAAGGACAAAGGTATAGGTAAAGGTAAGACTCGGGAAGATCATGCTGACACCATGAACCAGTTGTTTGCCGCCTATGCAAGAGGTAAGCAGGCCAAAGAGCTGGCAGTTATTCTTGGTGAGGCGGCACTAAGTGATACAGACAAACTCTTTGCAAAATTTGCCGATGAATTTGAGAAACGGTATGTTTCCCAAGGAGAAAATGAAGATAGAAGTATAGCAGAGACACTCAATTTAGGGTGGGAACTTTTGACTATTTTACCTAAGGCGGAGCTCAAGCGAATTCGAGACGAGTATATCGAAAAATATCTGCCTGAAAAAGGAGAAGAGTAAAAATGCAGACTCGGGTAAATCCCACCCGGATGGAGCTTACGCGACTAAAGCGACAGATAGTTA